>JAJYOO010000242.1 GCA_021796155.1 Chloroflexota bacterium | reverse complement strand
TTTCCTGTTCCTTTCGTGCTAAACTCCTTATGAGCTTTGTGATTGGGACGTGGATTTTTGGGTTTGAGTTGCAGACCCGCCCTGAGCCTGTCGAAGGGTACCGATTCGGGCTTGGCCTCTCTTGCCATCCCAGATTAGCATCCGCAGGTGTCCAAATCCTGCCCTGAGCTTGTCGAAGGGAACGCGGCGGGCTCTCGGTTTCTTCCAGTGAAATCTATCCCATACCGGCTTCCGGACTCCCAAACGCTCACGCCCCGTCAGCGTTCCCGCGGTGGTATCACGACAAGGATATGCTGATGCCACGTCCCAGGCAAGTTCATTCTAATAACGCAAACCATTAGCCCGCTCCACACGCACTATCCTATGAGGTCAGATGACTGACGAGCTGAATAACCTAAACCCCCGACGATCTGATAGCGGGCCTGCATGGAACGAGATATGGTCACAAGCTCTGACACATCCATCAGTGGCGACCTTTGATAATCTAATCAGTCAACCTCATGGCACAAGCCAACGTGCTTATAAGTGGGTATTTCTGAGCGCACTTGTAGGCAGTACAGTGGCAACCGTCGCCGGATGGTTGCGTGGTCAATCGCCTAACTGGATTCAATTGGTCAGTATTCCAATTCTTGCGCTACTGGCATTAGTTGCTCTGATGTTTACGGCTGGTGTAACACAACTTGTTGCCCGCGCGATTGGCGGTGTGGGCAACTACACGCAGTTGGTCTTTGCATTTGCCACCTTCAACGCACCCATGGCCATCGTTACTGGATTTATCTTTGGTACAATCCTCTTGTTGCCGTTGAGTGTCTATTGGTTGACCCTCAATGTGATCGCAATCAAAGCTGTCCATCATTTTGGTTGGGGCAAAGCAGTGGCGTCTGCGCTCCCAGTCACGCTTGGAGTTTTATTGATACCGTTAGCTGCCATCATCATTCTTGTCGTCAATCTTCGTAGTTGAAACAATGCATAGCGGAAAGCCAAAACGCGCCCAACACGGCCTTCCACCTGACTCGCGTTCCGCTCCGCTCCACGCGAGCAGGTGAAGCCAGCCGTTAGAAGGCGACGCAAACGCAGAGTAAAATCGCTCCAACCATTAACTCAAAAGATAGGAGTTCAGAAAATACAGAAGCGCAAACTTGGAAAAAGCGGCTTGGAAGTCTCGGCCCTGGGGCTCGGCTGCATGAGAATGAGCCATGATGAAAACCCCATTCCCGACAAGCAGGAGATGATCGCTTTTCTTCACGCGGCGGTTGAGCGCGGCATTACTTTCTTCGATACGGCTGAAGTTTATGGTCCATTCACCAACGAAGAACTTGTGGGTGAAGCGCTGGAGTCGTTTCGCGGGCAAGTGGTGATCGCCACCAAATTCGGACACAACTTTGACTATGACACGGGAGCGAATTTGGGTGGATTGAATAGTCGACCGGTGCATATCAAACAAGTGGCTGATGCTTCTCTCAAGCGGCTCCGGGTCGAGTCCATCGATCTATTCTATCAACACCGGGTTGACCCAAATGTACCCATCGAAGATGTGGCAGGGGCAGTGAAGGATTTGATTCAGGCAGGCAAGGTCAAACACTTCGGTCTTTCTGAAGCAGGAGCACAGACGATTCGACGCGCCCACGCGGTCCAGCCAGTCACAGCAGTCCAGAGTGAATACTCATTGTGGTGGAGAGAGGTTGAAGATGAAGTGTTGCCTGCATGCGAGGAACTTGGGATCGGCTTCGTGCCATTCAGCCCGCTGGGCAGAGGCTACCTCACGGGAAAGATCGATGAAAATACAACGTTCGCTAGTGTTGATGTCCGCAGCCGCCTGCCTCGCTATACACAGGAGGCGCGGAAAGCCAACCGTGTGGTCGTCGATCTGCTTGCCAGAATCGGAAAACAAAAAGGAGCGACACCCGCTCAGATAGCACTTGCCTGGCTGCTGGCTCAGAAGCCGTGGATCGTTCCCATTCCAGGCAGCCGCAAACTTGAGCGCCTGGATGAGAACATCGGAGCTGCTTCCGTTGAACTCACGCCCGACGATCTGCGGGAGATCGAAAGTGCCATTTCAAAGATCACAGTTCAAGGGGATCGTTATCCCGAAGAGCTGAAGAAACAATGGGGTCGCTGAGCGAAAGATTTGTTCTTTGCGAGCAAAGTCGCCGCCTAACACAGCGTGGTGTGTCCTGAAAAGTCATCGTCTGCTTGCTGGTGAAAATCCAGTTCTGGTAAGGGTCAGGCCGCCGGCGATATAAAGCTTCATGTTTACGCCTTAGCCCAGGGTGTAGATAAAATTTTCAGAAATCAGATAATTGAAAGTTCAAGAGGTGGTGTTTTTCAAAATTATGGCCTTATCAACAACCCTCTCAATGATGGCGATTCTTCCAAAAAACTCGCCTACTACACTTACAAAAAGATGGTGGAGGTTTTGGATGGCAGTGATTGGAAAAATATTCAGACAATTCAAGAAAGCAATGGCGTTTATATTTACAAATTTATAAAAGCCGGAAAGCCGATTTGGGTCGCATGGAATGACAATTCCGATTCAAAGCAGATTGTGATTTCCGGCATTTCTCCCGGCTCTGTCAAAATCACCGAGGCCGTTCCAAAATACGAATCAGGAAAAGATGTGGCGGATTATTCAACTGCTTTCAATACAGAGACAAAAGCGGTAAGCGGAGGAAAAATTACCATAACTCTTGGAGATAAGCCGGTGTTTGTGGAGGCGCTGCCATGAAACTCAAGGGAATCAACTGGAAAAACATTTTCTGTCTTCTGTTCATTCTTGTAATTTCAGGCTGTGGTGGAAATGGTAGCGTCTCTACAGAACCGCCCCCACCTCCGACAAGCGAAGAGTCGCCGTTTATTTATGGAATCAAACTTGAACCGGAAGCTTTGAGAAAAAACATAGTTGAATCTTATTTCCAAACGGCAAACGATTTCGGCGCGCCATACATTAAGATAGTTGTCGGGCAAGACGCTCCTCCGGTCGATTATGACTCTCTCTCGCGATTGGCTCAAAAATACGATGTCTCCATTATCCCCATGTTTCTTTCCAGCGATGCGCCCGAAGTGCAGACGAACGCGGAAAAATTTGCGGAGTTCGTGTATGAGTTCGTGAAGAAATACAAGACCGGCATGAATATCAAATACACTGAGTTTCAGAATGAGCCGGCGGCGGAAAACGATGGAAGCGGGAGCAAAATCAATATGCCTCTTTCCTGGAGAGGCACGGCCGAGGAATTGGTTGCCGGCAATAATCTGGCCTACGAAAGAATAAAGGCCACTTATCCTGAAATCATGGTCGGGTCAGCCGGATTTTTATCCGACCCGAACGCGCATATCAAACAATATACGGAAAAGTTTTATCAAAGATATTTTAAGGCAAAACCCAAGTTTGATTTTTTCAGCCTGCACAATTATCCGAAAAATTACAGCTATGTCCAAGGAACAGAGGCCGGAGACCTGGCGTCGCAATATCATATTTTTGAAACATACCGCAAGATGCTAAACGGATACGGGTATGCCGATAAGCCAATATTTATCACCGAAGGGTTTGTTGATACCCCGTTTGAGGAAAATGGCAAACGTTCGTGGGATTGGGCTGATGAAAACGAAGCAGCGGTTTTATGGGTGGAAGGCTACATGCAGGCGCTTTCCAGCTCTTCGTCAAATAACGTGATGGGCAAAATCATCACCGGCATCAGGACGAAAGGCGCCATGGGCTTGATAGACAGCTCAAGCAATACAAAAAGAAATCAATATTATCTTGTAAAATATTTATTAAGCCTTCTTAAAGAATATCCTGTTTATTCAAAGCATATCGCCGGCAGCGTGAATTCAGAACATTACTGGGTTGAAGAATTTGAGAATAAACAAGGCGGAAAAATGTGGGTGGCTTTTAATCCGTTGCTCTACGAAACAAAAGATGATTTGCATGTGCCGGTTATAACAAGAAAATGGATGAAATCGTCTCAAGAATGGACATTGAATGTTCAAAGCGGCAGCAGCGTTAAAATTTCGATGGTGATTAATGATAACGTTCAGGAAGAAACGAAAGCAGTCAGCGGAGGAAAAATCACCATAACCCTTAGTGACACGCCGGTGTTTGTTGAGGAAATAAAATGAGCAAAAAGAACCAAAGACGACCGATACACAATCTGCTCGCGATCACGCTGATCATAAGTCTGACGCTTGGTTGCGGATTTGCGACATCAATATTCCAAGCAGCGACCCCAACGCCAAACCCAGTCAACACGGAAGTCAAACTGGATGAGCAGCGCAGTTCCAGCGCGGTTATCTCTCCAGATGGCGGGACACTTACCGCACAGGGAGCGGATGGAACCAAGTTCACGCTCACCTTCCCGAAGTATGCATTAAGCAATGAAGAAACGATCACGCTAACGCCGATCACAGCCGTCAACGGTCTACCTTTCAGCGGGGGACTTGTAGGCGGAGTGCAAATGGCACCGGAAGGATTGCGGCTGTTCCAGCCTGTCATGCTCACCATCGAATCTCCGAAGACGGTAGCAGCAACAGGCTTCGAGACTGTGGCATTCGCTTATCACCAGAACGGTGATGATCTCTACCTAAATCCGTCGGAGGCTAAGGGGAATATACTGACGCTGGAGATCTGGCATTTCAGCGGAGCGGGCGCCCCCCAAGGGCTGCCTGCC
>JAJYOO010000241.1 GCA_021796155.1 Chloroflexota bacterium | reverse complement strand
AAAGAACAACTCGTCTTTTCTTTTCAGCCACACACATCACATTTCATTGCAACCGCCGATTGTCTTTTTCCAATCCCCGAATCTATTTCTTGCGAATCGGCCTGTTTTCTTCCCAACATGGAAACGGCTGTCAATTTGCTTCAAGATGCCGCGCCGATCCTTGGCGAGCGCATCATGGTTTTTGGTCAGGGCGTCATCGGGCTTTTGACAACTGCCCTGCTTCGCGAGTTCCCGCTCGAAGTGCTCGTCACCGCGGATTGTTATGAACTTCGTCGCAAAGCTTCACTGGCGCTTGGTGTGTCCAATTCAATTGATCCCGCGTCAAGAGACTTTCGCAATCAAGCCAGCGCGTATTTGAAAACCGGCGCAGACCTGATCTTTGAGCTTTCCGGCTCTCCGTCCGCGTTGGATGATGCCATTGCTCTCGCCACCTTCAGCGGGCGGATCGTCATCGGCTCATGGTACGGGAAGAAGCGCACGGCGCTTAATTTGGGCGGCGCATTCCATCGTTCGCGCATTAAATTGATCTCGTCGCAAGTCAGCACCATCGCGCCGGAACTATCCGGTCGTTGGGATAAAGCGCGCAGATTCGATGTTGCCTGGAACGCCCTCCAACGAATCAAACCAGAGCAATGGATCACGCATCGTTTCAGCATGGGTCAGGTCGCGGAGGCCTATCAACTTCTGGATCGTTCGCCCGAACACGCAATCCAGATTGTTTTCAATCACCGAACATGAGACCGGAGCACCTATGTACACTCTCGCCGTCCGCCGTGATTTTATTGCCCGCCATTTTCTAATCGGCGGAGATTGGGGGCCGGAAAATCTCCCCAACTCGCATCATTACATCCTCGAACTTCAACTCGAAGGCAAGGAACTTGACCAGCACGGTTATCTCGTTGACATCGTGGATGCCGAAAAACATTTGGATGAACTCGTCCATTATTACAAAGAGAACATGCTGAATGAACTTCCCGAGTTCAAAGGTTTGAATCCATCGCTTGAACATTTCGCGCGCATTTTAGCAATGTCGCTGAACGAGCGGATCAAAGCGAAAAATATTTCGACTCTGCGCGTCGTGTTGTGGGAAAATGATTCTGCGTGGGCATCCTATTCAGTTTCAAGGTTGGAAGGTTGACAGGTTTACAAGTTAGGTCTCGATACGTGACGCCTGGCCTCGATACGGACTGCGTCCACTCGATCCGCGGCGCCACTACTCGACCACCGATGTAAGATGAAAATCGGCTTGATTATTTATGGTTCATTGGAAACGATGAGCGGCGGCTATCTTTACGACCGCAAATTAGTCGAATACCTTCGCGGTCAGGGTGACACCGTCGAAATCATTTCTTTGCCCTGGCGCAATTACTTTTCCCACCTCAGCGACAATCTTCATTTCCGGCTTCCTCGAGGCTTCGATATTTTGATCGAAGATGAACTTAACCATCCGTCATTGCTGGCTGCCCATTCGCAGCCGTATCCCTGTCCAGTTATTAGCATAGTTCATAATCTGCGATCCTCTGAAAAAAGACCGGAATGGCAAAACATTTTTTATCGAACCATTGAGAGGCGTTATCTCAGAACCATAGACGGCTTTATTTTTAATTCACTGACTACACGCAGCGCGGTTTCGACATTGATCGGCGATAGCGAACCTTATGTTATTGCCACGCCCGGCGGCGACCGCCTCGGCACGTTGACCCCGGAGCGGATTCGCACACGAGCAGCCGAATCTGGACCTTTGCGTTTGCTGTTCCTCGCCAACGTCACGCCGCTCAAAGGATTGGATGTGTTGTTGAAAGCGATTTGCGATTGCCATTTAACGGTCAGTGTTGATGTGGTTGGTTCGCTCACGGTCAATTCAAAATATGCAAAAGAAATGCAACGATTTGTTATGGTCAATGGTCTACAATCCACCGTCCACTTTCACGGTATTTTAGATGGCACCGCGCTTGTCGAAAAACTTCAACAAACGCAGGTCTTGGTTATTCCATCTTTCTATGAAGGATTTGGAATTGCCTATCTCGAAGGGATGGCTTTCGGTTTACCTGCCGTTGGCACAACCGCGGGCGCGATTCCCCGGCTTATAACAGACGGCGAAAATGGATTTCTAATCGCTCCCGGCGATTCGGAAATCCTGGCGAAACGTTTGCATCAACTTGCATCAGACCGCGGATTGTTGACACAGCTCTCGCTCAACGCGCGCGAACGATTCGATGAATTCGCAACGTGGGAAAAATCAGCAGAGTCGATTCGTAATTTTTTACTGCAAATGATCAAAGAAAAGTAAACGACAACAACAACGCAGCCAGCGCGCCAAACGCCCCGCACGCAAAATTGACCCAGTCATTATCAAGCCATTTCCAGCCGCGGATACGGACTGTTTCTGTCCCGCATGTGTGAAGCGGATGTTTTTCCGTCTCCTTTTTATCAGTCGGGCAATAATACATGGCTTGAACGGTCGCGCCTACCAATGAGTCAAATAATGAACCAAATAGGCCTGTCATTGTGACAAGAATAAATACCGGAAAGAAGAAAGAAGGAAGGGGAGAAAGCCACGCGGCCAGCACGGCGATAACGGCAGAACCCAACAGCGCCGCGCCCGTTCCAAATAATGAGACTCCGCCCGAAGTCCCTTTTTCGACGCGCTTACGCAAATCCGTAATCGCGCGCGGCAGAGTCGGATTCAGCACGCCGAGTTCGGTCGCCCATGTGTCAGCGTTGACCGAGGCCAGAGCAGCCGCGAAGCCGATCCAGGTCCAGGAAGATGCGGGAAAGATCGCGTGCAGCAAGACAAAAGCAGTTGCGACTCCGCCGTTTCCAAAAACTTGAGCCGCGTCCCGTTCGCTGCCCTTGGAAAATTTTTCGTTCAAACCGCGTTTGCGATTTTTGAAAGAGCGGGTCAAAATCGAAGATGAAATAAAGAAAGCAAGCAGCAAAACAGCCCATTGCCACCCACCCAGTCCAAAAACAACTGTCCCCACAAACGCTGCGGCCATCGCGCCATTTCCGCTTAAGCTATGAACACGATATGCGGCATACGCAACAATGACTGCAAGAACGAGACCGATTAATAATTGCATGAATTAAACCGGCGTAGTGATAATAAATAAAACAGCAATCAAAAAGAGAAGACTTGCCAGCGCACCTGAAATCCACAAAAGAATTGACAGCACGCGTTGTTTCGGCCAACGGTAAAAATACAGCCCAGCCGCCCACCCAGCCAGCGCGAGGAAGGTGCTGATAAGCGGAAGGATGATCAGTTGAACGGATGGAACCGCATCCGGTGTTCTATCGGGGCGAAGGCCGAGGGCCACGCGCGGAAACGTGGGGATCAGCAAACTAACCCACGCGAACAAACCAATGTTCAAAAACAAAGCCATCAGCCAGAGATAACGCGTCAGGCCGGATGTCCACGCCTGGGTGACAACCGATGATGGATAGACTGATTTCGGTTCCGCGGGCGTCAGGCTTCCCAGTTCGATGGCGCGCGCAAATGTCTGTGAAAAATCTGCGGGACGCGCGGGAGAGATCGCATACACGCGTTTGGCCGTCGCAACGAGCAAAAGATTCCTCCGGTCGCTGGCCATGAATTCAACAATGCCCAAATCGGGATGCCGGTTCAGTCCCAGGATCGCTCCGGTCATTGGCATTGGCGGCAATCGAAGCGGATGGGTTAGATCGCCCACAGGCCGCACCCATTCGATATCGGTGAGCGGAATGTCTTCGTCGCGCAAGCCCCAGCGTAATTCGAGGCTGTCGCGGTCGAGAATGTATTCGGCGCGCGCAAGCGCATACGCGCGATATCCAAAAAACGGGGCCGGGGCAAATGCAATCAGGCCAATCAATAAATAAATAACAAAATTCGGACCGACATCGGCACGAATAAGTTGATAAAATCCCCAGCCAGAAATGGCAAGGAAAATAACAACCAAGGCTCCGTGAAGCAGGAGTCCGTTTCGTTTTGAAGGAGGAAAAAGACCAGTTTTCATTCTTGAATCAACCGCAAAGAATGCCAAGAGCGCAAAGATAGACTTTTTAAATCCTTTGCGGGCCTAGCAGTTCAATTATTTCTACTTAACTCCTCGCGTATCGTTTTGCAAACTTCATCAACCTGCTCTTCAGCCATCACACCTGAGAATGGAAGCGCAAGTCCGCGTTTGCCTAAATCTTCGGTCAGGGGGAAATCGCCTTCGCGATAACCAAAACGTTCCGCCATATATGGCTGCAAATGGATCGGCAGAAAATATGGCCGCACCGGAATGCCGCGTTTATCCAGACGTTTCGCCAGCGCATCGCGGTCAATCTTTGCGTCGAAACGGACAACATACACAAACCACGACATGCGCGTCGTGAACGGTTCGATCGCGGGTGGCTCGACGCCGGGGATTTCACTTAATCGTTCCGTGTACCAATTCGCAACCTGATCACGCTTATCCAACAACTCATCCAGCCGCGTCATCTGAATCGTGCCCAACGCAGCAGACATCTCGTCAAGCCGATAGTTGTATCCAAGATACGTGTGCTGCAGCCACGTGTCGCCAGGCGCGCGTCCCTGGTTGCGAAGTGCGCGCATCATGTCCGCGGCCTTGTCATCGCTCGTGACGACCACGCCGCCTTCGCCGGTCGTGATTTGTTTATTTGGATAAAACGCAAAGGATTTAAAAAGTC
>JAJYOO010000011.1 GCA_021796155.1 Chloroflexota bacterium | reverse complement strand
GCTTTAGAATGTGCTCTGCGATTATTCGTATATTGCTTCAACTCTCGACAACTTCGCAAACGCAAGCATCCTGCTTATCCTTTTCATCTTTCCGATTTCATTCGCCCACCCTTCTAACCACTCTGAATCGCATACTTTCCCAGGGCAATTGCATCTAATTTCCGCCAGCGAGAACATTGAGTAGATAATCTTGATTCAAGGCGGCCTTGAGTTGCTTGGCATGGATACCAACTTTGGCGGTCTTCTCTTGTTTGAGCAGATTGAGAGCAATGTGACGCAGAACGGCAAAGTTTTCGGGGGCTTGATCTTTGCGGATGCGGCTGTGATCCTCATTCATGGCAACATCCAGAACCCAATGGAGTTCATTCTCAATCGACCAGTGTTTGCGCACGATGTGCAACAGACGTTTCGCATCGCTGGGTAGAGAGGAGATGTAGTAGTGTGTTTCGCGGCTCTCCTGTCCCTCGATGATCCGCGTGCAGGACACCATAGCGATGCTGCGCAACCCAGTCCAATTCTGCACCCCGCGGATCAGGTTCAGGTAAGCTGGATCGGATGTGCTCCAACACTCGCGCCTCTCGATGCGGCCGTGACCTTTGCCCGCCGTCTGGTGGTGATCAAAGGAAGCGTACTGGAAGTTCTGAGCCTGGTCCACCGCAAACAAAACCGAAATATCTTCCAATAGATGGCCCTGGTTTTCTTTGACACTCAAAACGTAATCTGCTTGCCTGTCCACGATGGTTTTGGCAATCTCGGTCTGGGTTCCAATCGCATCGATGGTTACAATGCATCCCCCAATAGCCAGAATCTTGAGTAATTCCGGGATAGCCGTAATCTCGTTCGACTTTTCATCCACCTTGCGCTGCCCCAGCACCAACTCATTCTCCGCTGCCCAGGCACTCACCATATAAATCGCCCGTTTCCCCAGTCCTTGATCTTCCGAACCCCGCATACACTTGCCATCAATGTTGACGATTTGTCCTTGGATCAGATCGTTCACTGCCAGAACCCATTCATAAAACGCCAATTGAAACTCCCTGGCATCGATCATCGCGAACACCCGCCCAAAGGTGTCATGCGAGGGTATCCCATGGGGCAACTCCAGAAACGTCGCCAACCAAGACTGTTTGCTTTTGCCAAATACTTCCACGTCTACCCAGCCCTCCGCTCCACAAATCACAGCGCAGATCGCAATCGCAATGATATCGATCAGCTTATGATCTTTCGTCCGCTCTACCCGAGGATCGTTGACTTTCCCAAAATGCTCTTCGATTGTTTCCAGCGGCTTCTTCGCCAAGGCTACCTCCGTCAGATAGTCAGTTGTACCCCACTTTTGACTCACTTAAGATGCGATTGCCCTGCATACTTTCCTTGACCTTGCCTCATTTCTGAATTAAAATCCTCGCCTGCCTATTGCTCCTGTAGCTCAGTGGATCAGAGCGTTTGGTTGCGGACCAAAAGGTCGCGTGTTCGAATCGCGCCAGGAGCGCCACTTTGATGAAGCGGGATGTCCCGCTTCTTTTTTTGCCTGATTATGAACAACAAACCACAAATTCTTTTGACAAACGATGACGGGATCCGCTCGCCCGGACTTTGGGCCGCGGCTGGCGCGCTCGCATCAATCGGATATGTAACGGTCGCGGCCCCAAAGGAGCAATCTTCGGGAATGGGCCGCAGTCTGCCAAACTCATCGAGCGGCATTATCCACAAAGAGCAGCTGCGCGTGAACGGACAAGATTGGACGGTCTACGCGGTGAGCGGTTCGCCCGCGCAAGCCGTGCTACATGGTGTCCTAGAAATCATGCCGCAAAAACCTGACCTGGTTGTTTCAGGAATCAATTACGGTGAGAACGTCGGACTCGGCGTGACCATTTCCGGCACGGTTGGCGCGGCGCTGGAAGGCGCTTCGTTGGGATTTCCCTCGCTGGCAATTTCACTTCAAGCTGATCAACGCTATCATCTCTCATATTCCAACGAAGTGGATTTTTCAGCTGCGGCTTATTTCGCTGCATACTTTGCAAATATTTTGCTGCAAAAGAAAATGCCTGCGGATGTCCAAGTCCTGAAAGTAGATGTGCCATCCGACGCAACAACAAAAACAAAGTGGCAGGTCACGCGCGTTGCGCGCCAGCGATATTATGAACCTGTTGCGCCTGAACGAAAATCCTGGGACGCGCCCGGTTTTGTTTCCTATAAAGAAGCAGCTATCCTCGATGGCGAAGATAAAGATAGCGATGTCTTTGCTTTGCGGAAAAAGCGCGTTGTGTCAGTGACGCCAATCAGTTTGGATATGACGTCGAGGGTGGAATTGGGGGAACTCGAAAAACAGTTGCGGGAAGAAGCCAATTAAACGGAATCAAAAAACGGGTCCGATTGAGACCCGTTTTTTAATCCATTGATTTCTCAAATATGCGGATTGAGCTTTGTGACCAGTTTATCCTTTGGCTGGTATCCTGTCACGCGTTCCTTCACTTCGCCTGCCTTGAACAGAATCAGCGTCGGAATCCCCAGCACGCCGTATTGCATCAAGACGTTGGGGTTCTCGTCGGCATCGAGCTTGACGACTTTTACCTTGCCATCCCAATCTTGCGCCAGTTGTTTGACGACTGGATCAATCATTCTGCAAGGCTGGCACCATGTCGCGGTGAAATCCACCAGCACGGGTTTGTCCGCCTGCAAGACTTCGTTTTGAAAATCGTTTTCATGTACATAATTCACTTCGGTCATTTTATCTCCACGCTAATTAGACGCACTCTGTTTCCATTGTATTACGTTGACGGCTCTACTTGCCCATGATAGAATGCAGTCCGCTTAAAGTTCGGGCGCGTAGCTCAATGGCAGAGCAGTGGCCTTTTAAGCCATTGGTTGAGAGTTCGAGCCTCTCCGCGCTCACAAGCAAGAGACGCTGTATTGCGTCTCTTGTCATTTTAATGACACAACGAGATGAGTATAAAATGAAACTGGCAGGTCAATCGCCATCCGCCAGCATCTTTAGAAAATGATTGACCATTTCCGGATCAAAATGTTTACCGCTTTGATCGCGAATATAAGCGATTGCTCGCTCTTTCGTCCAGGCCGGTCGGTATGGACGGTTGGACGTAAGAGCATCGTAAACGTCTACCACGGCAAACAGCCGCGCGTACAAAGGGATTTGATTTTCTTTCAGTCCATCGGGATAACCGGTTCCATCCCACTTTTCGTGATGATACAGGGGAATATCCAATGCAGGCTGGACAAAAGAGATTGGTGAAAGCAGTTCATGCGCGTAACGCGGATGCTGGCGTATGATATTCCATTCTTCTGCGCTCAAAGGACCAGACTTCAGCAAGATACTGTCGGGAATGGCCATTTTTCCAATGTCGTGCAATATGGCTCCGCGTTGGACATTGATAAGCTCCGGCTCGGACACACCCAGCCGGCGCGCAAGTTTCATAGCCATCTCGGTAACGCGCCGGGTATGACCTTCCGTATCCCGATCACGCAGATCGAGGGCGCGTGACCAGCCTTCGATGGTTGTGTTGTAGGCCAGAGTCAACTCGAAGTTGGTGCGCTGCAATTCCCTGAACAACGTTGCGTTTTCCACAGCGATGGCGGCCTGACCAGCTAACGTTTCCATAAAGTCGAACCAATCAGGGTCCGGTGCAAGCGGGGTCCGATGAAAGACCTCCATCACGCCTCGAACATGTCCCTTCGCGATCAAAGGGACGCAATAGTAGGAACGAAATCCTTCTTCAACAAACTTTGGCGAACGGAGGAAACCGGTCTTCCCATGCTGTAGATTCGGGACGCTGATCACCTGCCTCCTGAGGGCAGCCGTCCCTGCATAGCCTTCTCCCAAAGACAAACGCGTATGCTGAAGCGACTCGGTGCGAAAGCCGACCCCATTTGCAAACTCGAGCATATTACTTTGCGAGTTAAGCAATAAGATATCCGCCGCATCAACATTCAATTGGGATGTGACCTGGCTTAGAACCACGGATAACGCCAGATGAATATCCAGCGTCGAGGAAATTGCCAGGTCAATTGCTCGCAGCGCGGCCAAGCGATTTAGTTGACGCTGGGTGGTTTCCTCGGCCAATTTGTGCCTGGTGATCTCCCGAATAACGATAACGATCTGGGCATGTTCGACCGGGACGAATTTCGCATCGAACCAGCGCGCCATTTGCTTGGAATTTATAGAATACTCAAATGACCGGATCGCATGAGTTTGCTTTATCTCCCGGATAATTTGTTGGAATTTGCCGGCGGTATCCAGCGGGAAAGCATCGGCTATGGAATGCCCCGGCACAAATTGCTCAGATGCAAATGGAAAAGTCGAATCACCGGCTTTGTAATCAAGGATGAATCCGTTTTCATCCAGAATTAAAAGGAAATCAGGGAACGCTGCGAGAACAGCGTTCAATTGTGTGGAGGCATTGGGCAGGTTGTCTAAAAGCATCTTTGTCGTCAAGTTTCCTAAAGCGGGACGCGGGGCGCGATGATCCTCTCTTCATCGCGTCCCCTTCTCCGCCGCGTCGCTCCACCGCGCCAGTTCACAAAATAAGACTAAGATTCCGCTGGCGCTTTTCCTTAATCGCCGACTCCCTGTGATACGATGATCTGTTGAGCAAGGTCCGTGAGAGAAGTTGCTTCGATGGAAGTCAAAAGGGAATGTTCCTCAGCGGTCAAAAGGAACGGCTCGCCCATATAGCCGTTTTCAAGCGCGGCCTTCGGGTTTTGCAAAAGCATGTTTCGGAATTCCCGGTTCACTACGGCAGCCGCAAACACGCTGCTGATCCCGGTATTGGAATTCTGCGAACCGATTCTAAAAGGTAATTTTGTTGTAAAAACATTAGATGTAATCATGTGGCAACTCTTTTATTTGATGTCGGCTTGGCTAGCAGCCAAAATATACCTGCCGCGATAAGGACGTCTCCTATGCTGAAAGCTGCTTGATACGGTAGCCAGCTTGGAAGGAGGAAACGATCCGCCAAAAATTCAAGGCGTGTGTCTTGCGCGGCCAGGAGGATATCCTTTTGCCCTAACCGGCTGCCCAAGCTGACGTTTCGGATCGCTTCCGGACCCGCCAACCGGCTCGCCGTTTCGGGGCTGATCGGCATCCATCCGCCATTGGACAGAATCACCGCCAGGTTGAGCAACAGGCCCACGATCAGGATTGGCATACCTGGCAAATGACGGTTAAGCCATACAAATGCCAGGAAAAGGATTAGCGACAGCGACAGGCCTAATGCAGAGATCCAATTGGGCAGGAGATGGCGGCTGGCTGGCAAGTAGGCAATAACCAACTGCGGAACAAAGGCGATGAAAGCCAACCATATTGTCTGTACATTCGGCGCCCAATAAGGTTCCTTGCGCCATCGTGCCCATCCCAGACCGACCAATAGTCCGGCGGCAAGGGCAAAGAGGAGAATCACTTAATGAAGAACTCCGCCCCCACCGTCCGTGGGAGCACCGATTCCAAGGACAAGCATTGCTAATGCCAAGATTGCAAACGCCAGTTGGATATGCTGGCGGTTGATTTTGCTGGCGAAAAGGGCAAAGCGGGCTATCTTATTGTTCATCGGAAATTATCCTTTCTTCGACTGGATGACCAAATCATACAAGCCCCTAGGCTTCAAAACAGGCTTCAAAAGATTAAAAAAGCAGCCCAACGGCTGCTTTGAATGAACAATGAAGTAGGCTCGGAAGGTCAGGCGAGCAATTCGCGCTGGAGTCTTAGCGTTTCATCCGAGGGCGGCATATCAAATGCTTTTTGCATGGCTTCTTCACATGCGTGGAAGGTATGGATAATGGATGCCCGATCTCCCATGCGAGAGTAAATTTGCATGGTTAAACGATAAGCAGCTTCAAACGTCGAATCGTACTCCAAGGCACGTTGGCAAATACCCAGAGCCTTCGACATTTGTGCCTCTCTTATATAAAGCTCTGCCACTGTCAACAAGGCAGATAGATACAATTGGCTTAGGCGTTCACGTTCGGGCCAGACCCAGGTAGTTCCAATATCTTCAAGATAGTGACCATGCACTAAAGCAATTGCTCTTTGATAAAAGTCTATTTGCTCGGTAAGTGTCGAAGAAGATTTGGCTCTGGCTAAATAAGTCTCAAATGCCTCAATATCAAATTCATGGTCTACGGTAGAGTTAAACTGATAGCGGTTACCGTCAAACAACACTGCATCCTGTCCCACCGCTCTCCGCAAGCGATAGAGTTCATTTTTAAATCTTATTCTAAGTTTTGCCGGTTCGTTAACATCCGGCCAGAGGGCTTCTCCGATCTTTTCTTTGGTAACGGGCCGATCCAATGCCAAAAAATAGAAGAATAACTCCCGCACCGATTGAGTCTGCCATTCGCTCATTGTCAACAATTTGCCGTTGATCCATACTTGTCCATGCCCCAAAGCCTGGATGGTCATCTGTGGAGTAGGAACTTCCATTGTTCGCGCTAAACGTCTTAATTGCCGGCGGATGTGCGGCAGCTGAGCCTCAGCGCGGTCAGCTTTCTCAAATAATCCCCTTAACGACGATCTAATTTCATGGTCATAACGCAAGTCTTTTAACCATTCTTTTGCTTGCCTTACAGCCACAATGGTAAAGGGACTGACTTGTTGAGGATATTGAGCTGCAGCCCTTATTTCTCCTCGCGCCGCATCTACTTGTCCACCTCGACTTTGTGCCGCGGATAACCAAACACGGCTCCAGCTAGTTTCCATTTCTCTCCCATCTTCCTGGAAGCGATGCTTGGCATTTATCAAATCAGCTATAGATTGTTGAAAATTGCCTTCTTCCAATAAGAGGCGGCCATGCATTAAGTAATAAAGTCCAAACTCGTAATTAGAGTCGCCTGTTTTTACAGACTCACGTATGTGAGCAAGAAATTCGTGCGCTTGTGATGGTTGCTTTTTTAGGAGAGCTAGATTTGCCTGTGCAATTGCCAGGTAATTAGTCAGGAAACGCTCATTGAGTTGTTGGACTAGGCTGCCTGCCCGGTGATAGTTTTGTCTGGCAATGTCGAAATCTTCTACATCCACATACAAGTCACCCAAACTAATGGAAATCAACGCCTCTATGCGTTTATGGCCGCTTTGTTGGGCGCAAAGCAATCCCTCTTCAAAAACCTGTACAGCTTTTTCATATTCTCCAAGCTTTTGATATAAAAAGCCAAAATTGTTTAACAAAGTTGCCTGCCATGGAAGATTCCCTGTTCGTCGCCAAACTTCCAAAGCTTTCTCATAAGATACTTTGGCCTGGCTATGGCTCCCCATAGCTTCGTACACCATACCAATCTCCATAAATAGGACTGGAATATAATGAATATCATTTACGTGATTATAGATATCCGATGCACGTTCCAAATAGTTCGATGATTGCAAGGTCTGGCCTTGACGAAATAGACTGAGTCCTTTCTCGCGAAGCGCCGTGGCATAATACAGTTGCAACACATCATTGTTTTCAGCAAGCTGTATCACCTCATCTGCATCCTGTATCGCCTCCTCGTAATTTCCCAACAGTCTGTATGCGGTTGCTCGTCGTACGAGTGTCAAAGCCAGGCTATCTATATTCTCTTCTTTGCGATATTTTGGGATGGTCTGATTGAACAGCCTTATTCCTTCATTAGCATTCCCCTTCGCAGACTCAACCGCCCCTCGCAGCGATAGCAGGCCCGGACGCGTCTGCGCAATGGACGGCGGCAAATCCTTTAGCCAATTATCCAGAGTCAACATCGCATTTTGATACATTGGGATCCCGGCCCGCTCGATCATGTCAGCTAGGGCATTCATATCACCGAGTTGTTTGTAAAGCTGGTAGGCCCTTTCCCATTGTCCATTTTTTTCCTGGAAGTGCGCCAGCCTTTGTAGAATGGGAAAAACTTCATCGGGACGTTCACCGCGCATCCGCCCCTGCAAATAGTCACGGAACAGATGATGATAGCGTATCCACTGGCCGTTCGCTTCCACGGGCAACACAAACAAATTTTTCTGGATGATCGTCTCGATCAGCTTCGACCAGTTTTGATGTTCGGAATAGAACGGAGCCAATACTTCTTCGCACAATTTCGTATCGAACTCTTCGAGCAGGGAACTTCGCAAAAGGAATAACTGCAATGTCTCGGTTTGATGTTCGAGAGCCTGCTCACCGAGATAATCAAATACGCTGATACCGACCGCGTGAGACGATTGGAAACATAACCCACCGGATTGCAGCTGATTCAAGTCTGTAAATTGCAGACCTGTAATCCAGCCTTCGGTAGCCTCGACAAGTTTTTGCGCGTCGTCGTCTGAAAGGCGGATTTGCTGATTCTGCGCCAGGAGCGCCTGGATTTCTTCGGGCTTGAATGTAAGGTCTGAAAAATCGAGGCCGCCGACTTGTTCGCGGGCAACCAGCAGCGTCAAATCTGAAAGGTCCGGCAGGGAACGAGACGACAGGATCAGATGGCAGTTTTCGCCAACCAGTTGCGTAAACCGGTTTACGAAATATTGGATGGCTTCAACATCATCAAGCAAATGAAAATCGTCCATCACGAGGACAAAATGTTCGTGGATGTCATCGTAAATCTCGTTGACCAGCGTGACCAGCAATGGCTCCATCGCGGTTTCGAGGCTGGTCATTGTATTCAACATGGAACGGGAACGGTTGCCAAATTGCGGGAATCGTTCGGTCAACGCGGCGATGAAATAAGCGATGAAACGCTGCGGATCGCGGTCAAGCGGATCGAGCGCCAGCCAGCAAAACGGCAGATCGCTATGATGCGCCAGATCAATCAACAGCGACGTTTTCCCATAACCGGCAGGCGCTGAAACCATGATAAGCTTCCGCTCAAGGAATTCGTACAACGCGTCAAGAAGCCGCTTGCGTGTCAGTAACTCCGCACGGCGTTTGGGGAGCAGAATCTTTGTCTTGCTAATCGGAATCTCGGATGGATTCATCGTTCACGTCAGTCTATAAATCCTATTTTAATCAGATAGCGTGAACCCATTTTTTCACTCTTGCGATTTTAAAAACACTAATCGGTCGAATCCAGTTTCTCGATAATCTGCGAATGAATGCCGGGCGACGCGGCAATAATGGATTGCGGCGGAGAAATAAAATCGTCGCCGCCGCGAACGTTTGTGACCCGAGCACCCGCTTCCAGGGCGATCAGACCGCCCGCGGCCACATCCCACGGTTTGAGAGACAATTCCCAGAAGCCGTCAAAGCGGCCAGCCGCGACATAACACGCGTCCAGCGCCGCAGACCCGAGGCGGCGTACGCCTTGAGTCAGCTTTGCGAAGCGGACGAAGTTGTCGAAGTTATTTTGCTTCGTGTTCCACGCATCGTATGGAAAGCCGGTAACCAAAAGGCTTTTCTGCAGCTCGGTTTGATCCGTTGCATGAATGGAATGTCCGTTCAGCCGTGCGCCTTTGCCGCGCTCGCCTGAAAACAGTTCATCGCGCATTGGATCATAAACGACGCCAAGCTGCATAACGCCATTATAGGCATAAGCGACTGAGACGGAAAAGATCGGAATGCGGTGAGCATAATTGACCGTGCCATCGAGCGGATCAACATACCAGCTCGAGCCGTTGTTTCCCTGTGTAATGCCGCTTTCCTCGGACATAATGTAACTGCCTGGCCAACGCTTGTTAATTTCACCCAATAAAAAATCTTCGGAGGCGCGGTCCACTTCGGTGACGGGATCAATCACGCCTTTATAGAAAACCTGGTGTTCTTTGTGGTAGCTTTCGCGTAAGATGGTTCCGGCAGACTTGGCCAGTTCTTCGAGTTCAGATAATGTAGGTCGTGTCATTACTTTAAAGCGTTCTTTTCGAGAAATTTGTGAATTTGATCGAGTTCCTGTTCGATCTCTTCCCGCTCATTGATGGCCTGACGAAGGTCTGCTTTGAATGGCGGCTTTTCTTCTTCCGACAATGTTTCGAGCAGGCGCTCCGTTCGGGAAATTTGCGTAGCCTTTTGTTGGAGCTTTATCTGCAAACGCTTCTTATATCCTTCGTAAAACTCCTGCTCATTAAGCGGCTTTGGAGTTGTCGGTGAGCCTTTTGCAAATAACTCGGCAATTGTCTTCAGCAGGTCTTCGGTGTCAATCGGCTTCTCGATGAAGCGGGACGCGCCAAGTGTCATCGCAAACTGTTTGTCTTCGGGCGCAACATACGTGGCAGACAAAAATATAACCGGGATGTCCCGCGTCTCTGGTTTGATGCGTAATCGCTGGACAAGGCTGAAGCCGTCCATCTTGGGCATCAGGATGTCGGTGATGATCACAGCCGGGCGTTCTTTTTTAATGGCGTCCAAAGCCTCGTGTCCATTCCGGGCAGTGACTACGCAATATCCCTTGAACTCCAGCGTCACCTTCAACAAATTGAGCGTGTCGGGAGTATCTTCGACAATGAGTAAAGGGCCGTTCAAAGCGTTCATGCGATTATTGTAGTCTCACTTCAAACTTTCGCCAACTGTATTTAATCACCGTTCCAAATCCGCTTTCCAAGCACCGATAAAACAAATTCCACTGCCAACGCGCCGGTCTGGTTCTGCACATCGAGAATGGCATTGACTTCGACAATGTCCATACCAATCAATCTGCCGGTTTCTGCAATCATCTCACAGGCAAGATGACCTTCGCGTTGAGTCAGACCAGCGGGAACGGGTGTCCCGACGCCAGGCGCGTGACGCGGATCCATGGCGTCCATATCGAACGAAAGATAAATGCCATCCGTTTCACGTGATACGCGCTCGATGGCTTTTTCCAGAACGGATGCCATTCCGAAGCGGTCAATCTGCTCCATAGCCATGACCATCACACCGGCTTCGCGCAAGTTGACTTTTTCGCCCGGGTCGAGGTCACGCGCCCCGATAATGGCAACCCGCCTCGGGTCCACGACTGGAAGCGGCTCGTCCCACAATTGCGTCAAGCGCGCGTCCCCGAGTCCACACAGCGCGGCCAGCGGCATCCCGTGGATATTTCCAGATGGCGTGGTTTTTTCAGTGTTGAAATCCGCATGAGCATCAATCCAAATCACACCGAGCTTTTTAGATTTTGCCGCGCCGCGAATCGAACCGATGGACAAACTGTGATCGCCGCCCAACACGAGCGGAAAATGTCCGGCTTGCATCGAAGTAGAAACCGCACCCGACGCGCGGCGCGACATCGGCACAATGCAATCAATGTATTTGAGCTTCGGATCATTGACAGAACACATCTCAGCAATGGGCACTTCGATGTTGCCTTTATCTTCGACGGCATAACCCAATGCTTCGAGCTTTTGTTGTAAATGTGCATAGCGAATCGCGCTGGGGCCCATATCCACGCCGCGGCGATCAGCGCCGAGATCAATGGGAATGCCTATAATATCAATTTGCATATTTCCTCCGAGTTCTAACAGGCGGTTATTGTATCAAACCAGGCATTTATACAACTACACAAAATCTATTTGGACGCGGACAAGTACGGATTACGCGGATTCGAAAGTGAAAAATCTGCGTTCTCCGCGTTCATCTGCGTCCCCAAAAATCGACCTACACATTTTTGTCATCTCGTGTTCATCAAGCATCCGTATACTCGACGCAAAGGAGTTTATGTTCATGTCCACTGATGCCATGCCTATTTCCACGCCTGCACCAGCAGTCTCAGAAAAACCGAAACATTATCATCCTGCTCTCGTTGCGCTGCATTGGGCCATTTTCCTCTTGATCTTCGCCGCCGCTTTTCTTGGACTTCTTGGCGGTGAAGGCGGTGAGGGACGCGGCCGCGGCCTCACAATCCCCGGCATCAACATTTCAAGTATCCATATTATCTTGGGGGCCGCAATATTGGTATTGCTGATCGTCCGCCTTGTTGTTCGCTGGCGCGCCAAGAGTCCGGATTGGGCAAGTACCGGCAATCGGTTCCTCGATATAGTCGGCAAGCTGACTCATTTGGGATTGTATTTCTTCATGGTCGTCATTTTGATCACTGGCATTATTCTTGGATTGCAGGGCAATCGCCTCGCGCGGACATTTGGGCTGGCCAGCTCGAACCCGCGGCAGTTCACGCCGGGACAATTTCCACCCAACGGACAATTCCAACCCGGACAGATTCCGCCGAACGGGCAGTTCCAATTCCAGCCCGGTCAAGCTCCACAATTTGGCGGCGGTGAAGGTGGATTCGAAGGCGGCTTTGGACGCGGCAACCTTTTATTCCAATTAGGCCGCCTCCACGGAGTGGCTTGGGCATTGCTGTTCTTATTGATTCTCCTCCATGCAGGTGCGGCGTTATATCATCAAATTTTTGTAAAAGATAACCTGCTTGGACGAATGTGGTTCGGCAAACGCTATGGATAACAGATCGGGACGAGAAAAAAATCTCGTCCCGATTTTTTTATTTTCGTCCTGAGCGGACGCTGACTGGCGAAGCCGTGTCGAAGCGGCAGTCGAAGGACACTATATCAGCTACGCTTCGACTGCGGTGCAAAAGGCGCACCTCCGCTCAGCGCGAAGAAATTCTTCAAAGGTTTTAACTTGTTTTTCGACGTAAGCCAGCTAAAGAACTTTCAACAAGCGCAAAACGAGCAACGCCAGAATAATGACTGCGACGCATCCGCAGCCGCGCGCAAACCAATGGAAAATATGTTTAAAGATAAAACCCAGGATGCCGAGAACGATCATCACTACGAATAGCAGGCCGATGATCCAGATAATGGAATTGAGGCTCGAAAGATCAAAAGACATTTCAAACTCCTTTCCTATGCAGTCCAATAATAATCTTTGCTAAAGTCGCCGTCTCGAAGATGCCGCACAGCGGTACCAGCGGTGTTCGGACTGCGCCGAGGACGGCGCAGTGAGCAGCTCTGCGCTGCATTGCTATGCAGTCCGATAATAACCGACATCCACCGAATAAACGTGGCCGCGCTTGACAACCTGTTTAACGAGGTTCGTCCCGTAACGATACCCGATGTGACGATAATCGGGCACGGACAAAATCAACAAGTCAGCCTGCTTGCCTTCTTCAATGGAGCCAATTGTATCAGCGCGGCGAATGGCGTGCGCTGAATTGATCGTCGCGGCGGCGATGGCTTGTGCGGGAGTCAAACCCATGTAGCGGCAAGCCAGTGCGATAGCAATTTGCATTGATTCATTCCAACTTGTTCCAGGGTTGCAGTCGGTGGCAAGAGCAAATAACCCGCCAGCTTCGATAATCTTTTTTGCAGGCGTATATTCGCGTTCAGCAAGTCCAAACGGCGTGCATGGAAGTGACACCGCAACGGTATCTGATTTTGCCAATGCAGCAATATCCGCATCCGATGTCTTGACGAGATGATCCGCAGACGCCGCACCCAACTCAACTGCCAATGACGCGCCGCCGAGATTGTCGAACTCGTCAGCGTGGATTTTCAATGGGAATCCGAGCGCCCGCGCCTTGGTCAAGATTTGACGCGATTGTTCGAGCGTGAAAGCACGGTCTTCGCAGAAGACATCCACAAATGGAAGCGAGTGTCGCGGCGCATGAGTCTGCCACCATTGCTGAACCGTCGGGAGCATCGTGTCACAAACAAGATCGGTGTAGCCCTGCGGATTGTCTTTGTATTCCGGTGCGATGGCGTGCGCGCCGAGGAACGTGATGGCGATGTCAATCGGACATTCATCTTCGAGCGCCAGCAACGCTTTGAGTAGACGAAGTTCGGTCGCCGTTTGCAGACCGTAACCGGTCTTGGCCTCGACGGTGGTCGTGCCATGTGCGAACATCCGAAACAAGCGCGGACGCGTCTGCGCGATCAGCGATTCAATCGAAGCTGTGCGCGTGTGCCTGACAGTTGAAATGATTCCGCCGCCTGCCGCAAGGATATCAAGATATGGTTTGCCAGCCATCTTCATCTCAAACTCGTTGGCACGGTCGCCCGCCCAAATGAGATGCGTGTGCGGATCAACAAAGCCGGGAATGATGATGCATCCACTCGCATCCAAAGTTGGTTCATCTTTATAGGAGGCGCGTAATTCATCCGTTGTGCCAACCGCGATAATCTTCTCGTCGCGGATAATGACCGCGCCGTTTTCGATGATGCCAAGCGTGCCGAGAGTGCGTCCGCGTTGCGGACCGCCTTTGAGAGTCAGGAGCTGGGAGGCAGAATGGATGAGCATAGGTTTATTTTGCCGCGTACCAAATTGTATTTCAATTAATTGCTATTGCCGCTTTCTCAATTTAACAATAAAAGTCACTGATACGATTACTACCGCCAAGGCAACCAATAGAACAAAGCCAGCTAATGGAGTAACCAACTCTCCAAAGAGAATTTGATTATTCCAATTAACACATGCATTGCTATAAGCATAAACACTGTCGGGCCTATAAAATGGGTTAATCGCATAACTGATTTGTAATTGCATGTAATACGACTGTCCATTTATTAATAACTGCACCCAAGCGACTTGTGGTTTTGGGATTTCAACATTAGCTGGGCGATTGTCCTCAAACTTATTGCGAGGCACTAGGTAAGTTATGCCGTAATCATTGACCGATAGATCATCGCTGCCATCGACAGAGAAAGTAGCGGATTGTCCTGTTGTCAATTCTTCATAACCGTTCTTTTCTTGATACATGCCATCTATGATGATGCGAATGGGATTATCAGAAATATTCTTCAAAATCAAATTGTCGCCGTTTTGATTTATTTCAGCAGATTCGTTTGGAAGGTTGCTTGAAATTAAACTAATGCTAGATGTAAACCAAGGAGTCTCCGGCGCAGGGGTGCAGGCATAAACTTTTGGGACGAAAAGGCTTACCAGAACCAAGCCAATCAACAATGACCAAAGTATTCGTTGAACGACTTTGCGTTTCATTTGCGAATTCATCAGATTATCCCTTCCCTCACACCAAACTTCTTGAAAGCAATTTAACCACAGACACTTGCACCTGTGCAAGAGCAGGTTGAACGCGGATGAACACGGATACAAAAACAACCGCTCCTTTCGAAGCGGCCGTTGAGTCATTTCGTCGCGATGGCCCACATGTTGAGCATGAACTCAAAATAACCGAACTTTACTTTGCTCATTTCAAAGCCTGCCTGACCGAAATGCCAACCGATCAACGGCAACGTGTAAGCAAAGGCGTGTTCGTGAATCTCCTCGGCGCTGACCAGATTGATGCGCGCCATGAACTTGAGCAATCCATCCGACCAGGCGGCAGGCGTGGTCATGATGACTTGTCCGCCAGGTTTCAACACGCGTCGGCTTTCTTTGAATAACAAAGCCATGCTGTCCGGATCAAGATGTTCGACGACAGCCAGCAACGTTACCGCGCTGAAGAAGTTATCATCAAAAGGCAGATGCGGTTCTTTGTTGAGATCGAGTGTGAAGAACTCGATGTGATGATTGACCGCAATATCTTTCGCCATCGGCAACTGGTCAACAGCAAACTTTTCCTGGAACGCGGTATGGGCAAGAAAATACGGATAAGAGCCGCATCCAACGTCGAGGATACGGCCCGCTCGAAGGTCTGCGGGAATAAGGTGGTTCGCGCGTTGAGTCCGCAAGCGCGCAAGCGCCGGTTCGAGCAATCCTTTGCCGCGCGTCAAATGAGTTGAAGGTTGAGTCATAAAATCCTTTAACGGCATGTCACCCTGAGCGAAGCGAAGGGCCTCAAAATAACATGCAGCTGATTGTTTTTGAGATTCTTCGTGGCACCTTAGCGCCACTCAGAATGACATGGAATCTAACCGGGCATTATATCAGTCTGCCCATGGAAACATTCGCTTGAACCAAGTTATCAGCCGCGGCAGGATGACGATCTTCTGCTGCATTTCGGCCAGCGCGATCATCGCGAAAATGTTGAACATGGCGGCAATCATCGTAACCGACAAAAATCCAAACCGTTGATAAATCAGCGTGGAAAGCAATGCGCCGAGCGAACGCCCGATGCCAAATCCAACGAGATTGAATGCCATCGCAGTTGCACGCGCACGCGGCACAACTTCGTTCATCATCGGCAATTGACTGACCACCATGTATTCAAATGAAATGTAAAAGAAGAACAGACCGACGAGCGCACCGATTTCCGTCCGGCCGATGAACGGTAAAAGCGCGGATGCGAAGATATTTGCAAATAGTCCAATCATGACAGCGCGCGGCTTGCCGAGCCGATCTGTGGTCAATGCGACGAGTCCTTCTCCGCTCAATTCGGCCAGCCCAATGACAGCGGACGCGCCGGCTAGGGCTGCGATCTGCAATCCGAATGAATCCGCGAGCCATACGCCAAAGATGAGGTTGACCATTTCATTCGCGGCACTGGACCACAATGCAATCGAAATCCCGGCCAACGCGGGAATGGACGCCAGCACAATACCGACATTTTTGCGCGTGTCGTTGTTCGATTCGTGATGGGGATCGTTACGCGGGATCATCCACCAGACAACAACAAACATTCCGATGCCGAGCGCGGCTAGAACTGGAAACGGGGCAGACCATCCAAAGTGCGCGATCAGAAATCCCATCAACGGGACGCCCGCGATAAATGCTAATGACCACGACATTTCGGTGATGGCAAGTGCTGTACCGCGTTGTTCGTAAGCTACGCGGTCACCAAAATAGGCTTGGATGGCCGGGTCGAATAATGATTTACTGGTGACAGCTAGAATCAACGCAATCGTCAACGTGATGAGACTTGGATAGATCGCAACCAGTCCAACGCCAACTGTGAATGTGACAGCACCTGCCAGCATCCCAAACTTGCGCCCACGCTGGTCCGCAACCGGAGCAAAGACCGGACTGAAAATGCTTGCAATGTTGCGTCCGGCCAATGCAAAGGAAACCGCAGTCACATCCACGCCGAGGCCGCGCGCAAAAATCGTCAGGAATGGATAAACCATCCTGTGCATGGTATTCAAGATAATGCGAAGGCAGGTGATGATGATAAGCTGGACTCTGAGTCTCATAAGTCCAGAAGTCTAACAGGTCTGGCAGGTCTGATCAGTCTCAAAAGTCTTACAAGTCCAACGAGTCAGTGCACAGATTGAATATTCGATTTTTAGATGAGATCGTCTGGTAGATCAATAGTGTATTCCCCTGTTTCTTCTTTTGTTGAGTAATGCGCTTTCTTCGAGTCGCTCAAATACCGTATAAGAGCATTAATTTGGCGTTCGGTTTCATTTGCTTTTGTATAAGTCTTTTCAAATTGCTCATTTGAAATGTAATTTTGATCGAAGGCCGCATATAACTGCGACTGCGTCTCAGAAACAGAACGCCGCGTAATCTAAAAATCGAAGGAACTCTGCATCTGAACCGGTGCAGAACCTTCCGCGATATTGCTCATCACTGAAATGACTGCGCGGCGAATCTGGTCACGCAATGCAAAGTCGTGACTGAAATTGGGTAAGTTGGTCAAGTCATAAATCATCTTGACCAACTCACGCGATGACTGCCACGAACGCATGTCCTCGAATCTCTTGAATGTAGTCATTCCTTTGCGACCTGTCAGACCTTATCAGACTTGTAAGACATAAAGACCGCTGTCAGGAAATATCCCGCAACCCAACTCAATACATTGAGCGCGATGAAAAATCCGATGATACGCCAGTCGCCCGAATTGAAGATCGGCGAGGGCGGCGGATGCATCACGTATTGAGCAGCGGAAAATACGATCCGCAAGACAACGATGAAAACAAGATTCGCGGTAGACGTCAGCCAGTTGATGTTGATAATCCACAAACCAATTTGGAGGAGCAAGCCAACAACCGCGAACGTCACCGCAAGGCGGAAGCGCGGCTCGGCAAGGAAGAGTCCGTTCCAGTTGGTTTCCATCGCCCACAGCGAAAGCGGAATGTACGTGATCCAGAAAAAGATTCCGGCGCGGCCAAGGGCGGCAGACCAGCTATGGAACGAGTCTCGACGCGTCACGAGGCCAATCAAGCCCGCCAGTCCCGCGAGAGCGAAAGCAACTTCCGCGGTCAGTACCCACGCGCCGTGTAGATACACCACGCGGACGTTCGATCCAAGCGTCTGATCCGACGGCCCAAACAAGGCAACGACGGCAATGATCAAAACAGTGAGAAAAAAGAAAATGAGCGAATTGCGTTTCGACTTTGGCATAGACGGATTTTATCAAGCCAAAAGTCAAAGAGACCGTTTTTGCTTTTCCAAAATGTCACACATTTGACTGATTTTGTTCCATAATTTTTAAAAAGAATTCATTTTGGGTCTACATAAAGGCTATATATTTTTCTAATGCGTTTTTTGCGGTCAACGGTTATCATCTGGCTCGATAATCAAGGAGTTTAAGAATGAGTAAAGTTTGGAAATGGATTCTGGGAATTGTGATCGCACTGGTTGTGATAGCCGCAATCGTTGTTGGAGTTGTGTTCGTGATGCGCGCCAATCCGATGTTCGCTTTCGGACCGCGTTATGCAAATCGCTTCAACACGCCAAACGGACAGACTGTTCCTAACGCACCGAACAGTCAAACCACGCCGACGAATCCGAATGCGCCGCGCGGGACGCGTCCCGGCTTCGGGTTCGGATTTGGGCCTGGTCGCGGTTACAGCTGGATGCAGCGCGGCCCGATGATGGGCGGCCGCGGTTTCATGCCATACGGCGGCTTTGGTCCGTTCGGCTTCATGCCGTTTGGAATGTTCTTCTTCCTCGGTGGGTTCCTGCGCCTGCTGATTCCAATCGGAGTCCTGGTGCTCGTGGCGTTCATCTTCTACCAGATCGGGAAGCGCAATGGCATGGCAACTGTTTCGACGCAACCAGTGCGATCACAATTCC
>JAJYOO010000240.1 GCA_021796155.1 Chloroflexota bacterium | reverse complement strand
CTGAATCTTTCAATGTATTTGGATCCATCCGCGATGGGATCGCGTTTATGTTCAAAGACCCGGCTTTGCGCGCCATGTTCATCTTGATCGCGGTGGCAAACTTTGCATTTGGTGGACCGGTGATCGTCGGTGTGCCGTATCTTGCCGATACGCGGTTTGTCGAAGGCGCTGTAGCTTTCGGCCTGATCATGTCCGGTTACGCAGGCGGAAATTTTTTGGGCATTCTGCTTTCCGGTGCGTTACCGAAACTGTCGCAGAATTTGATGAAGGTTTTCATGGTGGTGATGTTCGCGGCGTTTGGTGCGGGACTCGGCGCATTGGCATGGATCAATGTCACCGTGACCGCTGTTGTGGACATGTTCATTATGGGAGTCCTGAACGGCTATCTCAGCATCTTGTTGATCACCGGGCTTCAACGCAATACGCCCAAGGAAATGCTTGGACGGTTAATGAGCATGGTCCTGCTTGCCAATCTTGGATTAGTGCCGCTTTCGCAGGCGATTTCCGGCGCAATGCTGCGCCTGGATATTCCGGTATTATTTCTGGTGGCAGGCGGAATGTTGTTGGCTTGCGCTGTTTATCTGTGCGTGCCGGGCGTCAACTCACTTTTAACGAGCCGCTTTTTTACCGAAATTCCTGAGAGTGTAGAGAACTGATCGAGGATGGACTGCGCCATGAAGATGGCTTATTTTCCCGGAGGGATACATGTCTAATTCAAAACAACTCGTGGATTGTCTGGCAGAGGCTTTGATGTCCACAGAGGCTTCCTGTTACGAGTCCATATTGGACGAAGATGTCAGTCTGTTATTTGGACGTTGGGATGATTCGGAAGCGCATCGCCCGCGCCGGCGCGTTATCCAGCGTTTGATGAAAGAACGAATGACTTGGCAGGATCCGAAGATCGAGGTGTTCAATATAATTTCCGAAGGCGATGTCATCGCGTTCGAGTTTCGTATTCAGGCTACCGAATATGACCGTTATATCGAGCATAATCGTTCTGCATTCCTGAAAGTTCAGGATGACAGGATTAAACAGATTTATCTATATTGTCCGGAGCCAATCCCCAGCGCCCGGCGCAAGGGCTGGATCGCGCCCGCCACGCTGACGGAAGAGGAACTGGATCAAGTGTTTGAATCATTGTTTAACAGCGGCGATTTCCGGGAATGGATTCCTCCCGATGGCAGCGGTTACCGTAGTCTGCGCGGCGGAATGGGAGGCAGCGGCGAAGCGCATCCCGGCAGTAATAGCGTTGGTTTTGTGCGCTGGACATCTGAGGATGCCGATCAGAAAATTGAAGAAATCATCACATCACACCGCGAGCGTAATATCGGCTTCCAATGGCTGGTTTCTTCTCACGATACACCGGCTGATTTGAGAGAGCGTCTGGAACGACATGGCTTGATACTGGCAGGAGACGCGGCTGTGATGGCACGTCTGGGATTGGAGAATTTGGATATTCCCACGAATCCCAACGTGACCGTGGAAGTTCTGGATGGTCTCAACGGGGCTGCCAACGATGCGACGGCGCATATCACCCAGATTTGTTTTAACTTTACGCAAGAACAAATTGACCAGATGAAGGCAGGCATGGTAGAACGTATGCGGGATGAGCGACTCCGCGACCGCGAGATCAACTTTTTGGCTTATCTTAACGGTCAGCCGGTTGGCATTGCACGGCTTCAGTTACAGGGCGGGATCGCCTACATGGGCGGAGCTGCCACCCTTCCCGAATTCCGCGGACAGAAGATATATTCAACGTTACTGCGGCAACGACTGGAACTTGCGCGTTCGCGCGGCTATCAGGTGGCGGCCATCGTCGCTGAACCGATGTCGCGCCGCGTTGTCTCGTGTTATGGCTTCAAGGAATACGCGCGCACTTACATCTACGGCTGGATGCCTGTGATTGACATTGATGTGATCAAGTCATTAGTGCCACAATAATTTGTTTGATCGCATCGTTTTTTTTCTGACTTTTATGAGGTGAGAATGCAAACACAAAGTAAACCGCGTCTGAGCGGGATGGCCGGATTTATCGTAGTCTGGATCGGTCAGATCGTTTCAGTGTTAGCCAGCGGCATGACGACTTTCGCCATGACGATTTACATGTACCAGCAGACCAAATCTGCCACAGCGATGGGTTTGGTGCAGGTTGCCTACATCACGCCGTTCCTGATTATGTCGCCGATCGCAGGCGTGATGGTGGATCGTTATAACCGCAAGCTGATGATGATGGTCAGCGACATTGCTGGCGGAATCGCCACGTTGTCGTTGTTCATCTTATATGCTACCGGCCATTTGCAATACTGGCATCTTTATATTGCCGTCGCGGTTTCGGGAATCGGCACAACATTTCAATGGCCGGCTTATTCCGCGGCGATCAGCACGATGGTATCCAAAGAGCAATATGGACGCGTCAACGGCATGATGTCCCTGATCGAAGCGGGGCCGGGAGTCGTCTCGCCGTTCCTGGCCGGAGCGCTGATCCCGTTCATTCAAATTGGCGGAATCCTGTTGATCGACTCCGTCACATTTTGGACGGCCATCTTTGCATTGGCATTGGTCTTCATACCGCAGCCGCCGCGTACTTCGGAAGAGCAGGAGGCGCAGGGCAATATGTTGAAGCAGGCCGCGTTTGGGTTCAAATATATTTTTGCGCGCCCAAGCCTGCTCGGTTTGCAGATGATCTTTTTCTTCGGCAACCTGTTTTCAGGTATCGGCTTCACGGTTTTGGCTCCGATGCTTTTGGCGCGCACGAATCAAAATACGATCATCCTCGGTTCAGTTCAATCAGCAGCCTCGATTGGAATGTTGATCGGCGGCGTTGTGATGAGCGCCTGGGGCGGATTCAAAAAGCGCGTGCATGGTGTATTGCTTGGTTGGTTGTTTTCTGCGATCCTCGGCAGCGTCATCTTTAGCCTTGGACGCGGCTTGCCCGTTTGGGCGCCTGCGGTTTTATTGAGCGGGATTTTTGTCCCGATCATCAATGGTTCGAATCAAGCCATCTGGCAGGCGAAGGTCGCGCCCGATTTGCAAGGACGCGTCTTTTCTGCCCGACGTTTGATCGCATGGTTCACCAATCCAATCTCGCCAATCATCGGCGGGACATTATCGGACTTCGTTCTTGAGCCTGCGATGAAGACTCAAAGCAGCATGTTGTCTCATACCTTTGGCTCTTTGTTCGGTTCCGGACCCGGAAGCGGCATGACGTTATTGATTTTTATCTGCGGCCTCGGCATGATGCTCGTTGGGCTGTCGGGATATTTTTTTCCGGTCATCCGCGACGCGGAATCGGTTCTTCCCGATCATGATGCTTTGACAACCGCAGAACCTGCGGCGGCATAAACAAAAATGCTCATCAAAACGTGACAGTCACTTCAAAGTGACTGTCACGTTTCGTTTCAGCAGCAACGGCCCGATCAAATCTTCCAGCCACCCAAACGATAGTTCCACCCACGGCGTGATACATAACCAATGCGGGACATAAATCACGCGTTTTGGATGCAACATCAATTGCCAAATCCTTTGCGCTACATGTTCGGCAGTCACGCCGATTCGTTCTGTAGGGACATGGCCTCCGTTTTCGCGTCGCAAAGCAGTTTCGCAAAATTCGGTGATGACCGGTCCCACGCGTGCCACGCTGACGTGGACTTCCGTGCCGCGCGTCTCACGATGAAGCGCGGTGGTGAACGCGTCCAAAAATGATTTGCTCGCGCCGTAGATCGCGATTCCCTGGCTCGGAATGCTTCCCGAAATCGAGCCAACGTTGATGATGTGTCCGTGATTTCGTTTCTGCATTTCAGGCAGAAACAGCGATGTGAGATGAACTGTCGCCCCAATATTTACCTGCAGCATTTCGAGCGCAGTCTCCCATCGCATATTGTTGAAATAACCATACCAGCCGAAGCCCGCGTTATTGATCAGCACGTCCGCACCGCCATCCGCCTGCACCGACTCGAACACGCGGATGCGGTCAGCCTCGCGAGACAAATCTGCCGCGATGACTTTTGCTTTTCCTCCTGCTGCCTCGATCTGTTCTTTCAGGTTGAGCAGTCTTTCTATCCGACGCGCGACCAATGTCACTAGCATGTCAGCCCTGGCTAAGCGTCGGGCGGTGGCTTCTCCGATTCCACTTGATGCGCCGGTAATCACTGCGACTCTGTCGTTCCAGTCCATATCTTTCCTCTTTCTTCTTTACCTTGCTGCGATGAAAGAAGAAAGAATCCTATTTCATTAGATCGCTTACAACTTCCACCGGCACAACCGCCGCACCGACCACTCCCGGGCCGGTGTGAACTCCAAGCACAGGCGAGATGCGCATCACTTCCAATTTGGTCACATTCAGTTTTTCTTTGAGTTCATTTGACAGCGCTTCGGCCTTATCTGCAAAACGTCCATGCAAAACAGTGACCCACAATGGCGCGTTTGCGTACTTGTTATAAAGATGTTCTGCTATAGCCGACATGCCTTTGCCAATCGTGCGCGCGGTCGTGACGGTGCTATATTTCCCATCCGTGTCGACGCGAATGACAGGCTTGAGATGCAAGATTGCGCCAGCCATCGCTTTGACGCGTCCAATGCGTCCGCCGCGCATTAGATAATCCAGCGTATCGAGCGTGTAAACCACTTCGGTCTTTTCGTGAATTTTCGACAGCCGTTCCTGAATGGCTTGCATCGTCCAATTTGCTTTTGCTGCCAGTGCGGCAGTGATGACTTGAAACCGTTCACCGCCAGATAATGTAAGCGTGTCCCAGAAATCAACATTGGCTTCATCTCTGGCTTCTTCT
>JAJYOO010000239.1 GCA_021796155.1 Chloroflexota bacterium | reverse complement strand
CCTTCGATTTTTTCTTCCGTTGGTAGCAAATTTGAATTCTTCGAGTCCGCGCTTTTGCGCTTCCGCGGCTTCGACGGCTTCGAGTTTTTGGACATCTTCTTTTGTAACGATTTGCTTGCCAAGGCTCTTCACTTTTTCAGCAACGGCTTCGAGGCTTGGAACGACCGGTTGTTTTGTCTGCAAATATTGCCAGACAGCTTTCGACGCGTTGGTGCCGTCCTTGCGCGCTACGCCGACGAGTCCTTCGCTGGCTTTGCGTGCCCAGCCGCCAACGAATACATCCGGGATTGGCGCGTTGGTTTTTGGATCGAATGTTTCGTATGAATTTCCTTCAATTGGATAACGCGGTGAAGGATTCTTCAGGAATTCCGTTGAATCCGACGGAAGGCCAAATGAGTCATCAATTTTGTCGCCGATGGCGAAAATCACGGAATCGACATCCAGCGTGCGTTTGTGTCCGGTGCCGTGCGACTTTAAAGCACCGTCTTTGGCGACGAGAATATTATCTTCGATTTCAAGCTTGGTCACGACGCCGTTTTCGCCAAGCATTTGAACAGGCGATGCCAGGAATTCAAAACGGAATCGTCCGTCGCAGGTTTTGGGTTCCGCTCTGGATTGCGCGTCAAGCACTTTATGGCGGCCCAGCTCCGGGTCCTGATTGACTGCTTGCAGCATCGGCGTGACGCGCTTCATCTCGGATTCGAACGCATCCAAATCCAGATTGGCGATAATGCGCGTCATTTCTTCTTTTGTGAAATTTACTTCGCCGGGACCGCGCCGCACAACCGCGATGACTTCGTCTGCTTTTACACTATGAAGAAAATAATAGGCGATATCGAGCGAGACGTTGCCCGCACCGATGATCGCGCAGCGTTTGCCCAACTGGAATTTTTGCTCGCTGAACGGCGGAAGATTGTTGTAGTGATAAACCAGAGTCTTGGCATGATAAACGCCTTCAAGCTCTTCGCCAGGCAATCCGAGCCATTTCGTTCCCTGCGCGCCAACGGTCACTAAAATCGCTTGAAAGCCAAGCGCGCGCAAATCATCCAGAGTGAGATCACCTTTCGCACCGACTCTCAAGTTTCCATAATATGTAAGGTTTTCGTTTGTCAATGCCTGGCGGAACTGCTTGCGGAAACCTTCCTTCATTTTATGTTTGTTGGGATAGACGCCGTATTCGGCAAGCCCGCCCGGTTTGATGTCGCGGTTGAACAACACAACGCGCGCACCCTGCATCGCTAATTCGCGCGCGCCAAACATCCCTGACGGTCCAGCGCCAACCACGGCTACAAAATATGTGCTTGATTCAGCCACACTTCCTCCTTCTAAATTGGAAAGACTGGGTAATTATACCTGTGAAGGTTAACCCCAAATAAGCAAAGGGGCCTGACCATAAAGTCACTGTAAAAGTCGTCTCGTTGAGATTTAAGTTACTTTTCTTTTGTGAAAGTTTTGTCGGTTTCCAACCGCTGGGATTTTGCAGTAACTATGCTAAGATTGGACTGCATTCACGAGGAGGCCTTATGACAATGCCCAACGACAACCCCAAAAATCCCGGGGACCGGTTTCGGAACATTCTTTCCTCGGCGGGACAAAAAAGGGAAGATGTGCCAGCGACTCAAAATTCCCCGCTTGGAAAATTGCCTCGACTCAACAAATCTGCGACTCAACCTGCGGATGCCGAAATTTCTGCGCCTCCTCCCGGACCTCGAGCCTGGCGCGGCGGCAGCGGCCAACGTTTCCTCCAAGCTCTTTGGACAATTGCTAGCGTTGTCTCGTTATTGTTCAATATCATCTTGGTTGGAGGGGCGGTGTTGGCCTTGCGAGTCGTCGGCGGAATGAATATTATGGGTTTCGGCACCGGATTGGTCGGCGGGCTTTATTCCAACTTCGAGAAAATGGACGCGGCGCATATCAAAACGACCATTCCCATTCAAAAGGATATTCCGGTCAGTTTGAATGTCTGCATCAAGACAGGCACGAATGTTGTTATCAATCAGAACACGAATATTCCCAATGCAAAAGTGACCGTTCAAACCGGCGGGTTGAACATTCAGAATGCGTCTACCGCTATCGTTCTTCCTGCAAATACAAATTTGCCGGTCAACCTGGATTTGTGTGTGCCGGTGAACACTTCGGTTACGGTCGCAATGAATGTAAACGTGGATATTCCGCTGGCATCCACTGATCTGCATCCCGCGATTCAGGGACTTGAGGATACGATCCGGCCTTTGTATTGCATTGTTGATCCATCGGCGAAATCCATCAGTGGTTCACGGATTTGTTCTTCGCCCTAATGCCAGTGTATAATCCCAGCCTATGTCCAATAACTTGACCAAAACCCAACTTTCCAACGGCTTGACCGTTCTATTGAAAGAAATTCATTCTGCGCCATTGATTTCATCGTGGGTGTGGTATCGCGTTGGTTCACGCGATGAAGTCCCGCCACTGACTGGAATTTCGCATCTCGTTGAACACATGCAGTTCAAAGGCACGCCTAATTATCCGGCATCATTGATGGAAAGAGCAGTTGCCCGCGATGGCGGCATGTGGAACGCGTTCACGTTCCTCGATTGGACGACTTTCTTCGAGACGATGCCCACCGATAAAATTGATCTTGCTCTGCGTCTTGAAGCGGATCGAATGTTGAACAGCGTCTTCGATGAAAAGGAATTTTTGTCCGAAAGGACTGTCGTCATCTCAGAACGTGAAGGCAACGAGAACGAGCCGATGTTCCTGTTGAATGAAGCGATTCAACAAGCAGCATTCCGCGTCCATTCGTATCATCACGAAGTCATCGGCGATCTTGCTGATTTAAAAACCATGACGCGTGATGATCTTTATAAACATTACAAAGCATATTATGTTCCCAACAATGCCGTGATCGGACTTGCTGGCGATTTTGACTCAAAAGAAATGCTAACGCGCATCCGCGAATTATTCGAATCGATTCCTGCTGGCACAACTCCGCCGCGGCTTGCGCGCCCCGAGCCGGAATCGCGCGGTGAAATGCGCGTCATGGTTGAAGGTCCCGGTGAGACCGTTTATCTCGAAACCGCATATCATATCCCGCCCGCTTCGCATTCGGATTTCATTCCACTTTCCGTTTTGGATAGTTTATTGGCCGGACCATCAAATCTGAATATGTTTGGCGGTGGTGGCATTTCCAACAAAACGTCGCGGCTTTACCGCGCCCTCGTGGATAAGGAATTCGCGGTTGGCCTCTCTGCCGGATCGAATACAACGGTTGATCCGTTTTTATACAGCATCTCGCTGACGGTTCATCCGAAACGCAAACCGGAAGAGACACTTGCGGCTTTGGACGCGGAGATCGAGCGTATTCAGGATGAACTTGTATCAACGCAAGAGATCCGCCGCGCTATCAAACAGGCGCGCGCTAATTTTGCTTATGGCACCGATAACATCACGAACCAGGCATTTTGGCTTGGACATGCGGAGATGTTCGCCAGCTACGATTGGTTCGAAACATATTTGGAAAAGTTGGGAAAAGTGACGCCCAAGGATGTCCAGCGTGTGGCTCGGCAATATTTCCGTCCGCAGTCGCGCGTGGTTGGCACATATGTCCCCACAAGCAAGGACAAGAAATGATTACATACGCTTTCAATTCTGCGAGCCATTCTCTTCCCGGCCCGGAAGATATTCATCGCGAAGTTCTTTCAAACGGGATTACTGTATTGACGCGTTCAAACTTTAATAGCCCATCTGTTTCCATCAGCGGATATATTCAGACAGGCAGTTTATTCGATCCTGACGAGAAGATGGGCCTCGCTGATTTTGCCGCGTCTGCGCTGATGCGTGGTACCGCCAAATACTCCTTCGACGCGTTGTACAACGAACTCGAATCAGTTGGTGCCAGCCTCGGCTTTGATGCTGGTCTCCACACAACGAGTTTCAGCGGACGCGCACTTGCCGAAGATTTATCTTTATTGCTTGGCTTGCTTTCAGAAATTCTTCGACAACCAACATTTCCGAAAACCGAGGTTGAAAAACTTCGACATCAATTGCTGACCAGTCTCGCAATCCGCGCACAGGATACTGCGGATATGGCCGATCTTGCTTTCGATAAAATCCTGTTCCGCAATCATCCGTATTCACGACCGGAAGATGGCGATCCAAAAACGGTCAACGCGATCACGCGTGCGGACCTTGTGAAATATCATAGACAGAGTTTTGGCCCACGCGGTATGGCAATTGCCATCGTCGGCGCGGTCGAACCGGGACGGGCAGTGGATCTCGTTAAACGAGCTTTGCTCGGCTGGAGGAATCCATCGCAACCCGAAGTGCCAACAGTTTCAGATCCAAAACATTTAGTCGCCACCGCGAATCTTCATCATAAAATTTCCGGCAAGTCGCAGGCGGATATTGTCATCGGCACGAATGGCCCGCGTCGCAAAGATGATGATTATATGGCGGCTTCGCTTGGCAATTCCGTGCTTGGTCAATTTGGGATGATGGGACGCGTAGGTGAATCCGTCCGCGAAAAATCCGGGTTGGCTTACTATGCTTATTCAAACTTGAGCGCTGGCGTTGGGCCGGGTTCGTGGACGGTCAGCGCGGGTGTCAATCCCGGAAACGTAAAGAAGGCGACTGAATTAATCGTCAAAGAATTAAAGCGCTTCGTAACGGATGGAGTAACGAAAGAAGAGCTGGCTGACAGCAAGGCTAATTTCATTGGACGGCTCCCACTCTCGCTCGAATCCAATGGCGGTGTGGCAAACGCGTTATTGACGATTGAACGCTACGATCTTGGCATGGATTATTATCGCCGGTATCCGGAT
>JAJYOO010000238.1 GCA_021796155.1 Chloroflexota bacterium | reverse complement strand
CTTTACTGGAAGCCGCCATACGGTTGTTTACCGCAGCGATTTTGCTGTTCCTGGCCGAATGGCTTGGCAAGCGGGCCAAGCTGGACAAGCACAAGAAAGGCGAACATGCCGGCATCAGAAGGGATGTTGAAAATTCTCTGGACGATCAGCATGTGAGCTGTGGACGAGACCGGGATGAATTCAGTCAGACCTTCGATGATGCCGAGCAAAAGAGCATAGAAGAGGTTCATAGTTTGATAATCCTTTAGTTGAATGAAATAGGTTATTAGGGCAATGATACCAGGTGGTTAATGGATGATGGTTAATGGATGATGGTTAATGGATCATGGTTAATGGTTGTTGGAGTCTTGATCGGGATCATCAAGAATGTATGTCAATGGCTCTTCGCGAACAGTATATCCGGCTGGAAATTCCTTTTCGCCTTGTTTTGAGCGTTTGAGATAGGCAATATAGTTATTGAGTTGTTTCCCGATGGACTCAGCGCGGAGAGTCAGCCGTTGAAAAACATCGTCTGGCAAATAGCCTAATTCTCTAGCCAAGGACAAATGACTTTGTACTTCGGTCAAAGAACCGCGCGCGATGTAACAAAAACGAACGTTATCAAGAAAATGGTAACGCCCATGACCCTCAGCAATATTTGCTGGGATACTGGATGCCGCGCGTTTCAGTTGATCAATGAGATTGTATTTTTCGCTGGCGGGCAAATGAGGAACAGCTTCTTTATAAATCGCTACTGCAAAATCCTTAGCCCTCATCCATACTTCCAATTTATCCAAATTCATTACCGTCATGCAAACCTCCATGATCCATTGCCCATGATCCATGATCCATTATCCATTATCCATGAACCAACTTTCTTTCCGCATTACCATGCCATTGCTTCAATAATTCGGGAGCGCGCGATTCAAACGAACCATCAGCAATGTAACTCCGAATGGATTCCATCAACCTTATCAACGCCCGCAGGTTGTGAATAGAGATAAGTGTTCCCGCTAACAACTCCTTTGCCACAATAAGATGACGGATGTATCCGCGTGTGAACGTTTGACAAGTGTAACAATCACAGGTTTCGTCAATTGGATGTTCATTGCGGGCGAAGGAAGCATTCATTAGGTTGAGTCGTCCTTCTTGCACAAACGCAGAATGATGACGCGCCAAACGAGTCGGCAAGACGCAATCGAAGATGTCAATGCCGCGCAAAACGCCGTTGATCAAATCTTCTGGCGTACCGACGCCCATCAGATAACGCGGCTTGTTTTCAGGCAAAAGCGGATACATCACATCGAGCATGGCGTGCATTTCGTCTTTGGTCTCGCCGACGGAGAGTCCGCCGATGGCAATGCCGGGGGTATCGAGAGAGGCAATAAATTTAGCGGACTCCGCTCGCAGGTCCGCTTGAACGCCGCCTTGAATGATGCCGAATAATGCTTGATCGTCGCGCGTCTTCGCTTTGAGACAACGTTCCGCCCAACGATGCGTCCGATCCATCGCAAGTTTTGTGTACTTATGATTATTCGGATCAGAACATTCATCGAATGCCATGATAATATCCGCGCCGAGATTCTCCTGAATGGCGATGGACTTTTCGGGCGTGAAGCGATGCATCGTCCCGTCAATGTGACTCTTGAAGGTCACGCCATCATCGTCAATTTTGCGCGTCTGCGCCAAAGAAAAAACTTGGAAGCCGCCCGAATCGGTCAGCAGGGGACGATGCCATCCCATGAAGTTGTGCAAGCCGCCCATGTCGCGGACAAGTTCATCGCCGGGACGCAGATAGAGATGGTAGGTGTTGCCCAGCACCAGCGTGGCGTTGATGTCTTTGAGGTGCTCGGGCGTGAGCGTCTTGACCGTGGCTTGCGTGCCGACCGGCGCAAAGACCGGCGTGAGCAGATCGCCGTGCGGCGTGGTGAAGATGCCCGTGCGAGCGCGATTGTTTTTAGCCGTGATTTGGAATTCAAACATCGGGCTGATTATACACGTCATCACTTTGTTGTATTCAAGATGAGTTATAATTTTACGAGAGCAAGGAGCAAAATATGTTAACCACTTTACAAGGAGTCTATCGCAAGGGAAAGATTGTTCTGAACAACAATCCTTCTGACATTCCTGATGAAACCCCCGTGATTGTTACCTTTCTTGGCGTCGAAGGAATTGACTTGCGCACACGCGGCATTAGCGAAGAGCAAGCAGGCGATTTACGCGCGCAACTCGCTGCCTTTACAGAAGAGTGGGATAGTCCTGAAATGAGTGTCTATGACAACTACAACACGCGGACTTAAACGCGGCGATGTGGTTTTGGTGCTATTCCCGCATTCAGATTTGAGAACCGCCAAACCCCGTCCCGCCTTGATCGTTCAAACGGACAACCTTGAAAGCGGCTTGCCGCAAATCGTCGTCGCGATGATTACAAGCCGCGTATTGATTAAATTGGATTCGCCTGCTGGAAAGACGTCGGGCTTGCTGACCGACTCAGTAGTGATGACTGATAATCTCGCCACCATTTCAGAGATTGCGATAGACCGCGTGATTGGAAAAATCCCAATGGAGGAAGTGGACACAGCGCTCAAGCACACCCTGGGATCGTAACAATATTGGGTGCGATTGTTCTTGGAAGTGATTTGAAATTCAAACATCGGGCTGATTATATGCGAGATTTGCAACTCAGTGATGTTGTATAATAGCTCTGGAGGCTGTGATGGTAGTCACTCGAATTACTTCCAAATACACGCTGAACATCCCTGACGAGTATCGCAAAGCATTGCCCGTTGGACAAAAAGTTGCGATAACGATTGACAAGCAGGGACGTTTAGTCATCACGCCTGTTGAAAAAGTACGCGCCGCGCTGATGGAAAGTTTTGGTATGTGGTCAGACCGGACTGATGTTCCAGCCAAGAGCGTCAAATATGTGCGCGAGATCAGAAAAGGTTATCGGGTTGAAAAATTGAGAAAGTCGAAATGAGACTGATCGACACTGACATTGCCATTGACCATTTTCATGATCATGAAGAGAAGCTGGAATACTTTACCCAACGCTCGTCGAAGGTGAAACATTGGCGATGTCAGTCATCAGCCTCACGGAAATTCTGGCGGGGATGCGTGTGGGCGAATGAGGACGCACCGAAAAGCTATTCAACCTATTTGTAATTCTGGATGTGGATGAGGAAATTGCGCGCAAAGCCGGGGAATATTTAAATACATATCGCGCCACAAAACATATCGAGCTCGCTGATGCGTTGATCGCCGCAACGGCTTTTGCGGCGGACGCTGAACTCATTACAAGAAATATCAAACATTATCCAATGAACAAAATCATAACAACTCCGCGCGGAATCATCATCCGTCAAGGCCAGGAAAGCGATGCGCAAGCGTATCGTGAACTACGTTTGGAAGCGCTGCACAATCACCCCGAAGCCTTCAGCGCGGATTTCGCCATATACGATAAGCAGCCCATGACTTACTGGACAGAGAGACTGCATTCGCTTGAGGATGAGCGTATGATTTATTTTGCTGACTGCAATGACAGCTTGGTTGGAACATGCGGAATTTATCGAGGCGATTCGCCAAAGACAAAACACAGTGGAACCATTGTGGGAGTCTACGTCAAATCAGAATGGCGCGGCTTGCGAATTGCCGATGAAATGATCGCGGCTTGCATCGTGTGGGCGCGACTGCATAAGATACGAATCGTCAAGCTGGGAGTCAATACTGCCAACACCTCCGCGATCCGATGTTATACCCGCTGTGGATTCACAACCTACGGCACAGAGCCACAGGCAATTTATGCGAATAGCAGGATGTACGATGAATTGCTAATGGCGCGAACTATCTGAAATGGTATTCGAACCGTGCTTACACCGGTAAAAACCAACCCAAGCCAAAACTGGAAAGATTCATGACGAGGCTCAACAGAATGGATTCTTTCCATCCAAGCTGAGTGCCAGGAAAGAATCGCAGGAATGCGCTTTCGATCAACCAGATAAAGAACTCGGAGATCAGCAGCGCGCTCAAATAGCGGGCGAAAAACAAGTTCAACACAACCCAAAGTATGGATTGTGTCAGGATATTGACAAGGATGCTTGCAAGCAGGATCCTTCCAACAGGCTTTCGCTTCCATAACGCGTAGGCAACGACGACCAATCCCTCCACGATGATGGTCGTTGGCAGGCTGCCGGTCACTGATTTTTGGATCTGCGCCTCGAAACCACGACCACGATAACAATAACGACGACCACAACCAGGCACAACAAGCAGGCACAAAGCAGAAGGACGACGTTGGCTGGAAGATAATTTGTTGGCAGGAGATTGCCCGGATTGAATTGGGACTCCACCAGCAGATCGTCCGGGCGGATCGTGACTTTATAGATCGAGTTGAATCCAGCTGTTTGGAAAATGTTGCTCTGCCGCGTCTTCCCGTCCGAGAACTGGATCTCCAGCCGGTGGTAGGGGCTGAAACCGTAAGCCAACGCGCTGCACGCGGCCGCATCACAACTGAAATGTTGGGGGCCGGCCGTAACCAGCGGCTTCGCATCCGAACAATCAGACTGTTCGCATTCGAACAGCGTGCCGGAAAGGATGCTCACCGGCTGGCCGGGAATTCCCTGCACGAAGGTAAAATCCATCGTCGGTTTGGGCCCTGTGTCCGCAGCGACCGAACGAAATGGCGTGAGCGCCAGCGCGAACCACAACAGGACAATGAGCTTTTTGTATTTTGTATCCATGTTGGCCTCCTTGCTGTTATGACACCAGAATCAGATCACGGACTGTCATAGTCGCAGTCCCAATAATCTATCCGGCGCATGTATAGGCAGACTACATG
>JAJYOO010000237.1 GCA_021796155.1 Chloroflexota bacterium | reverse complement strand
GTGGTCATGTGGGGCTGGCTTGTTATTTTCCTGTCGTTCGGCATCGGCGTGTTCATTCAATGGAAATGGTACAAGTATTTGCTGGTGGATAATCAATAAAAACTGGAGCATCACAATTCATGCCGCCGCGCGATTACAGTCTCAACAAACAAAAGCCGACCGTCCATCAGCGCCTGCTGAAATACAGACGCGATGAAAAATGGATTCGGGAATTTCTGCGCCGCGGACAAATTGCCCACATCGCCTCGCTCTGGGACGATCAGCCGTTCGTCACGCCCTCGACGTTTCTCTACGACGAGAGTGGACACCGTTTAATCTTCCACTCGAATATTTCTGGCCGCATCCGAGCCAACATCGAGCGGAATCCGCGCGTCTGCGTTGAAGTCAGCGAAATGGGAAAGACGTTGCCGTCCAATATTGCGCTCGAATTTTCATTCCAATATCGAAGCGTGATCGTCTTCGGCACGGCGAGTCTCATCGAAGATGTCGAAGAAAAACGCAGAGTCCTGCATCAATTGATCGCAAAATATTTTGACAAAATGGAACTCGGCAAAGATTATCGTCCCGTCACCGAGAAGGAACTTAAACGCACATCCGTTTACCAGATCAAAATCGAATCGTGGAGCGGTAAAGAAAATTGGAAAGACCGCGCCATCCAATCTGACGAATGGTCTGTGCTGAACGAAAAGTGGTTTGAAGAAGGAGAACAAAATGTCTGAGCAAAAATTTCGCACCGAAGAGTTCAAGGTGGATGGCGAGGAACTGCTCGCCAGAATCAAGAAGCTGGTTCACGAAGGCAACATCCGCCGCGTCATCATCAAGGATAAGGAAGGCAAAACCGTGCTGGAAATTCCGATGACGTTCGGCGTGGTTGGCGCGTTGATCGCGCCGCAACTGGCTGCCGTCGGCGCGATTGCGGCGCTGGTAACGGAAGCAACGGTGGTGGTCGAGAAGGCGGAATAATCGCATGTCATTCCAAAAAGACCCCGAACAAACAGAAACAAAAACTCTCCATAAATTTACGGATTTCGCGGCCAAGCGCGTGCTTGAAATCGGCTGCGGTGATGGACGTTTAACGTGGCGATACGCAAAGGAAACAAAGTTCACCGCGGGGATTGATCTCAATGCCGATGACTTGCGCGTGGCAACGATTGAGCGTCCGAGTGATTTAGCCGTTTCGTTTGCCCGCGCTGATTCGATTCACACCCCGTTCGCCAAAGAAAAATTCGATATTGCAATTCTCGCCTGGTCGCTTTGATGAATTCAGCATGAGGGCATGGTCCATGCCCTGAACGAGATCCATCGCGTGCTCGTGCCAGATGGAATGCTGATTGATTTGCGTCCGCTGGCGGATCGCTGGCAAATTGAAGTCGCATCAGCACACGAAGTCAAAGAAGCGGGTCGAGTCACTGACGCGCCAGAAGGCTTGGAAGATGACCGCGCCGCGAATGAGTCGATGGCAAAAGTCGAAGCGCAAGGACGGTTTATCCGCAAACGAGAAGAATTCTTTCCGCTCTTTTATTATTGGGATTCGCCCAACGAAATGAAAGAATATGTTGATGAAGAATGGGCAGACTTCACCACAATTGACGAAGAAACGTGGAAAAATATCCGCTCGATATGGGCGGTGGCAAATGCCGACGCGCGCTTGCGCGTCCGGGTAATAATGCTGATCACGCGGTGGGACAAGAGTACGGGTTGAAATTCTATTCAAAATTTCTATAATGAAAATATAGCCGCCAACAAGAGGGGAAATCTTTTTCTGCTGGTTGTTGCACTGCAAACGCCATCCAAGCCAGCAATCGAGGGATGTTTTGGGAGGGCCGCGTGAAGTCCACGCGTGCGGGAGGAAGAGATGTCCAAGAATACAAAACGAGTCATAGCAGCAGTTCTGATGCTATGGATACTCATCATTTCGTGCAACTTGCCTGCTCAAACGCCGCAACCCACCACTGCACTGTCGAGTGATGACATAGCCAACACTGCGGCCGCTAGAGCGTTGACCGCACAAGCCAGTATCACGTTGCCAGCCGAAGAAGCGACGTCCACGCTTGTTCCTTCGGCGACAGCCGTTCCAACGGGCACGCAATGCAATGCGATGGTCACCGCCAGTACAGATGCGAACGTTCGAAGCGGACCCAGTACGGCATATGATGTCGTTGGCTATATTCCAAAATCAGGCACAGCGATCGTCGCAGGCCGAAATGACGCGAATACCTGGTGGTACATCCAATTCGCAGGCGGGTATGGAGGCTATGGCTGGATCGCGGGAAGCGTCGTCACGTCTTCGTGTATTCCGTCCGTTGTTCAGGTTGTGGCCGCGCCGCCCTTGCCCACCGCTCCTCCGCCAACGGAAACGCCAATGGTATCCATACCACCATTGCTTGTTGTCACATTTCGTGTTCTTCCACAAGGCGATATCGCAATTCAGGATGTTTTTCTTTCAACAAATGGTGAGGTCATTGCGCGCGTGGCCGTAAGCCCAAGCAATTCGTTGAGCGGAAATGTCAGCTATAAGGTTTGGGTAGATGGGACTCTAAAGACCACGGTCACAACAGCATTGCCAGCAGGAAGCATTGCCTACTGGTCGGGCGTGTTTGTATCAGGCACACATAACGTAAGAGTAAAAGTTGATACGGGCAATGCGTACACTGAGACGAATGAAGGCAACAATGAATGGCAGGGTAATTTGACTCACTAGACAGCCGCATCAAAAATAACGCGCGCCTCAAGTCAGATGAGGCGCGCGTTTTGATTCACGCGACATCCATACCGCTCACGCGGGACAGGATGCGGTGGAGGATGAAAATGGGCACGATCAACACTGCATGTAACGCCGCACTCAACCCGACGATCACCGCCACCGAACGAAAAAATGTATTCAACGATGGTTCGAGATTCGACAGCATCCACGGGCCTGCGCCAGCCAGCACGGCCAACGCAAGCAAAATTACGATCACGACTCCCAACGGAAGCCACGCGTGACGGTCCGATTGCGACGGAAGCATCGTACTGCTGACTGTGAATGCCAAATAAAACCAAAGCGGGAAATCTTTGACTTGCGGCAGGAGCGTAATTCCAAGCCAGACCAAACTCCATTGACCGTTTTGCAACGCATCCCATATTGGGAGTAATTCCAAGCGCGTTGCTGCCAGAAAAGCTACAAGCGCCGTTCCCGCGATCAACGGCGCGGCACCGATCAACGAATCGCGGACAATATCCGTTCTGGCAGTTTCAACATAGCCGAGCTGCAATCGTCCATTTGGCAGCGTCTGCGGGATTAGTGAAAAGCGCGCAGCAGGAACGCCGAGAATCACGGCCATCAGATAATGGCTGAACTCATGCAGGAACACGCCCGGCAAAAAAATGATCGAGAACAACGCGATGGTAAATTCAGAACTGCGGCTCAGGATCAAAAAGACGGCCTGGATTTCGCGATGCAAAAACCGCTGGAGAAATACCAGCGGCAAAAGCATCAATATAAACCAAAACAATCCATCGAATTGTGTGAGCATAGAATTGGATTGTAGATCATAGTTCATAGATCATGGTCAGCATTTACACCCCATGATCATCCTCTATGATTTACATGCGCTTCATAATGTCATCCTGATTAACGCTTTGACGCAGCCATCGTGATGGCACCGAACTCATCCACTTTCAGACTTGCGCCGCCGACTAAAGCGCCATCAATTTCGGATTGACCAAAGAATTCGGAGGCGTTGGATGCGGTTACCGAACCGCCATACAAAATGCGAATCGCTCCAGCGGTTTGCATGCCGAACAATTCGGTCAGCGCGGGACGGATGACTTTGCTCACCACGCCGTTGGCATTTTCTCCGCTGGAGGCTTTTCCCGTCCCAATCGCCCACACGGGTTCATACGCGACGACAATGCGCGGCGCGAACGCGGGAGAAACGTCAGCCAGGCCAAACTTGATTTGACGCGCGACCACTTCACTTGTCCGGTTTGATTCGTATTGTTCCAGCGTCTCACCGACACATACAATCGGAGTCAAATCAAACGTCTGTGCGGCTTTGACTTTCTTGTTCACCGTCTCATCCGTTTCACCGAAATAGGCGCGGCGTTCCGAATGTCCGATGATGACGTATTGACAAAGTTCCTTGACCATCGTTGGCGAGATTTCGCCGGTGAATGCGCCTTTTTCTTCCCAATACATGTTTTGCGCGCCGAGGCCGAGGCCGGTGCCTTCGAGCAACCCTGAGACTGCCAGCAGTGATGTGAATGGCGGGCACAAAACTTTTTCCACGCCTTGAATCTCGCGCAGTTTCGCAGACATCGAGTAGACCAGATTTCTGGCTTCCTCGACCGTTTTGTTCATCTTCCAGTTTCCGGCAACGAACGGTGTACGCATAATTATTCCTTGTCATCAAAATGTCGAAACGAAAATCCCCACCGCGACCCTTTGGCTTATGGAATCTTATTCAGGAGTTCCTGCGCCACCTGGCTGATCCAATCAGGCGTGCTTAGATTGCTCAACAAAATATTCAGGTTCTGCTTGGCCTGGAAAGAATTGCCTTCCTTGGCGTCCATCTCGGCTTCGAGAAGTGTAGCTTCAGGCATGCCCGGTTTCAAACGTTTGACTTCGTTCAAGATCGAATGAGCTTGATCGGTATTGCCATTGTAATAAAGATTGCGCGCCTGTGCGACCATCGCCATCGGTTGCTCAACACGGCTCAAATCTGCAATAGGCAAATATGAATTGAACTCCGGCAGTACCGAAGCATTGTAAAGCGCTTCGTGATAATTCTCGACGAGTCCCTGTGGTGCTTTGCCAGTCGGGCCCAACGATTTGATAGCA
>JAJYOO010000236.1 GCA_021796155.1 Chloroflexota bacterium | reverse complement strand
CGAAATAACGCGTTGGATCAAAAATTCCGCTCTTCTGGCGGATGAAAAAACCGCCAGTCGCCGAAACAGGTTCGACTACGAGCGCAACCTGCCACGGCTCTGGAAAGAAATTACCGTGAAGCCACGTATCATAATGAGAAAGAAAAACACCCATACTGGGATGTGTGTGATACCATCCCACGATCTTCAAGCCTTTGTAACTGGCATCAATCTGGTCATGAATATCGACCAGACTCTCCTGTGTGAAGGTCAGGTAAACACTTCCCTGGCGCGTGTAACGCGCCGGCAAAGCATGTTCGACGATTACAAATTGCGCACCTTTTTCATCCGCGCACCATTGACCGATCAGAATGCCACCTACTTCATTCTTCATGTCGCTCACGGAATGAACACAAATACGACTGTAAGCCTGCTGGGTCATAAATACCGATACAAGCGGATATAAATTGTTTCCATCATAAGGCGAATTCCAACGGCTCGCTCTTTTGATGGGAAACGGCGTGGTAATCGGCGGATTCGTGTCGGAGGATAAAAAGCGGATATGAGGTAAAGAGGCCATAATGCACATCCGGCCCTCGTCCCGCCCTGTTCGACGACAAGGCGGGCGAGGGGGACGACTAAGTTCTAACCTGCCGTCACATCAGCGGTCATCATCAGCCGGTCATTCTGAGGGATGCCTGCCTGCGAGAGCGTTTCTTCCTCTTTCAACTCGCGGCCAAGCGCCTTGCTGTCCAAACGATAAGACATGGGGCGTCCATCGGGACCCGTGGTCGGCAGTTCCAACGACGTAGTCAACTCCGGAATCAATTCTTTCACCGGCACGTCGTTTGGAACTTCTGCGTTGCGAGTGCCTCCTGATGGGAGAACGATGGTAATAGGAACGTCTGACATATTTAATCTCCTTTCTGAATTTGGGCGAACTTGTACTTGCGAACCGGTCTGCATGTAGTCTGTGCACAACGCGGGAAATTGGTTGGATTATTTGATGCGGATTTTTGGCTTAGGCTTATTGCTAGAAGTAGACTTAGCTGGCGCAACCTTAGCCGTTGGTTTAGCAGAAGTGCTTGAAGAAGCCGTGCCTAACAATTTGATTGTGGGTTTCTTGGCTTCCGGTTTATGATCCTGCTTGCCCACGCCAAGCTTGACACGCTCAGGGCGCATCAGTTCGCGCTTATCGAGCGGAAATGCATCAGGATGTGTCTTGCGATATTCTCGACACCAACGCGCCGCTTCCGGGTCCCACGGGAACGGGGGCTTGGTCGGATCGTCATGGAAATTCTTATACTGAAGCATCTCGCCCAACATAATTACGAGGCGGTCCAATGAACGGCTGGCCGTCCACCATGCGGCGTCAATACACACGGTTCCATTGAGGTGATTGATATTGGGATGCCAGATCGGCGTCAGCCATTTCATTCCCGGCCAGCGTTGGGGATATTGATTGTGAAGGTAGATTTCAACTTGGTGATGCTCGCTATATTGCGGGTTGCCCTGCCGATCAACAGTGGCAATGCTCTTACACTTGAACGTCACAATGTAACGTTCGGGCGGCAGGTTGGGACGCGGCGATTGTGCTACAAAGGAAATCATGTCAGTACGGGCAGCCATTTCCTGCATCAGGTCGTAATCCGCGCGCAAACGCCTCATACGCGGACTCTCGGAGACCACGTTTGAACCAGCGCCGGCAGTGATATCTGCCGTCATCATTAAGCGGTCACTTTCAGGGATTCCAGCCGCGGCCAGTGTTTCATTTTCTTTCAGTTCGCGGCCCAAAGCTTTGCTGTCGAGGCGATATGTCATTGGCCGTCCATCCGGACCGGTGACGGGCAACTCAAGAAGCGATGTAAGCTCCGACATCAGATCATGCACAGCCACATCATCAGGGACTTCGGCAGCGCGGACTCCTCCGTTCGGCATAACAATTGTTACATTTAGATCAGGCATGGCGTTCCCTCCAACTAAGTATTAAGATGCGGCACCTGACAGGCGCCGGTGACATCCCAGCAGTCCTTGTGGTGCAATGTGTGACAGACTTCGCATTCCACCACACCACGTGGATCATCCCGCTTAACTTCCTCAAAGCAGTACGGGCAGCGATGTTCTTCATAGACAGCTAGTTGAATCGCAGGTTTTCGTTGCAAAGGATTCCAACCCTTCGACCGGGTTGATTTTGCTGAAGCAGATGCAGTTGATTTTGTAACTAGCGGGCGCTGCATTTTCCGAATCCGCGGCTTTGAATTCGAGCGCGAAACATGAATCCTCGGAGCGGATGAATTTGAAACGACACTTATGTGCGAAGAATGCGCTGGTTGCCGCACCCGCCTCGCGGGGACAGCGGATGTCTCGGCTCTCTGCGGTGCAGATGGCTTCCAAACCCGCAGCGCCAGCCAGGATGTATCCATGGCAATCAGGGTATAAGCGAGGACGGGCCAACTCATTTGGTAATGTTGAACTTGCAGAGGCAACTCCAAGGGGATATGCCATTGGCTAAACCAATCTATCTGGACGAACCCAAATGGCGGGATGCCAATTCCACTTTTCCCGTTGGTGAAATAGCCCAATACAAATAATCCAACCACGGCCAATGCAGCAGAAACAAGCGCCTGTATCAAGTCGTGGCGCTGGTGCAATATAGTGCGAGTTGCAAGTCCAATGACTAAACCAATGCTCACAGCCGCAAACAAATTAAATATCACCAGCGGGAAGCTGTTTGTTTGACGAAACAGAAGCACCAACCCTAGAGCCAACGCGGTGACCAGAAGGAATAGCAAAGTCAACTTGCGAACCAAATGCCATCGTTCGGGTGAGTCAGAGTCAAAACTCATAGTTCGTGCAGCCATTCTGATATCCAAATCTATCCGCCTCGCAATTTGATGCGCCCACGGGCAGCGCCAACAGCAGACGGACTCTTCACTTTAACAACATCCTTGGAATTTGGCATTTCCGATTCTTCTTTCTTGATCCGGACGCGGTTTTGCACCTGCGGGCTTAACGTGACATGCGTCTGCTCAAAGTGGCGGAAGTGAAGCGCTTCCGGGAGATCGCCGGTCAATTCATAAAAGCGATATTGAACGCCGTTATGAGCGCGCACGATGTGTAAAGGCGGCACGCCAACGCTGGACAACGTTCTGTGCAGGAAGTTTTCCTCGCCGGAGATAATATGGGTCAGAGTCGACTCGCGCAGAACACCGCAGGTTGGGCAATGCCCGGCTTCAAATGAAACTTCACTCAATGGTCTTAAGACATGTTCCACCGTATGGCAGTTCGGGCATTCAAGCGAAGTGATCAGCTCTTGATCCAGCTCGATCATGGCATCCGGTCCAAGGTCCGCACGAGCGATGCGCAACAAATCTGCAAGTGTCGTACGTTCAGCGCGCGCCGGCAATTCGGTAATTTCGCCGTATGTCCAATGGCTTTCGCAGTCATCACGCGGCGAATATGCCGTCGTGTGCATTTCATTGACCAAGCCGTTGTAGTGAACAACTTTGCCTGCCTCAACCGGCATGTTATTGATTAATTTAAGGGCTTCCTGCGACTGCATTCCACCGATGATCGAAGCAATCGTCGGCGTAGTTGGGACTTTGCCAAGCAAAATATTTTGCCTTGCAAGTAATGGGCAGGAATAACGCATGGACAAATCACGCAGAGCCTGCTCGGTCAAAGTGCATTCATAGCACGCACCCTGCCCTGGCACAAAGACGCGTACAAGCCCGAGCAATTCCTGAATTGCTCCATCTACCCAGGGTTTGTTAACCCAATAACAGAAACGATTGACGGCCAGGCGGGCCTCGCGGTTATCAAGGCAGCCAATGATTACATCCATGCGGCGAATGATTCCCAATCCAAGTTGGGTGGTGACATCACCATTCATGTATTGGACATGAATGTCCGGATTGATGGATTTAGCGCGCGCTGCGGCAATTTCGGCCTTGCTACGATTATTGTCTGATTCGCGGAACAGAACTGAACGACTCAAGTTAGCCGCTTCCACTTTGTCAAAGTCAACAATGAACAAATTACCGATACCCATCAGTGACAGGTTTTTGATAACCTCATTTCCGAGTGCACCTGAACCAATCACCATCACTTTGGCATTCAGGACTTTCTCGCGTTCCCACCAAGAAATGAACTCAAATGTTCCGAGACGATCCTTTTTCAGATTTGGGATGTGGATGGGTTTATCAGGCGCGATCGGGACGCGCAACGGTCCTGTCGGCGGCTCGTTCGTTGCTGGACGAGAAGCAGACTCCGCAGCCGATCCAGCCATTTCCTTCGCCTGAGCCATATTCGACTCATCTACGGCTTTCGCGAACCACCCCACATGCGGACGCGACTCGATCAGGTTATTCTCTTCGAGGCTTTTTAGCGCCTCCCGCAAAGTTGAACGACTGATCTTGAGTTGATTCATCAACTCGCGTTCAGGCGGAAGCTGGGTTCCGGGCGCTAAACTCCCATCCAAAATGGAGGCGGCTAGCTTTCCAGCGGCCATCTCCGAAAGAGTCTTGTGTGCAATTGGTTGAATTTTCATATTCTATAGACAACTTTTCTGGTATGGTAGTCAGACCAAGATACATAAAAGTATACAGATTTCAATGGCCGGAGTCAAGAGGGTTAAGTAGGAAACAGCACTGTTTTTATCTACTTTTGCCCTACAATTTTGTTAAAAAATCAATTCTACGCGAACAAAGAGAATCAAAAAAGGACAACTATTCTTAAATAGTCGTCCTCTTCTCCAAAAGGTTTTGGAGCAAATTACTTTACTTCAACAGCAGCGCCTGCTTCTTCCAGCTTCTTCTTAGCATCCATCGCGGCTTCCTTGCCAACAGCGGACAGAACCTTACCGCCAGCCGTTTCAGCCATCTTGGCCTCACCAAGTCC
>JAJYOO010000235.1 GCA_021796155.1 Chloroflexota bacterium | reverse complement strand
TTATGGAATCGTTTCGGTAATCGGTGGCAATTCTCCGCCTTCTTTGAAAAAACTGACGGTGCCCACCAGCACGATGTACATTGTAAGCAATGAAATAACAATAGCCAGGCGAATATCGTATTTGGAAAGTGTGCGATCGTTCCCGCTTATTCCCATTCTAACGATTCCATAAAATGTCACAAGTCCAACCGTGATAAACATCAGGGACAAGATTGCGTTGGTAATGTGAAGATAAACATTTAATGCGTAACAAACTGCGACGATCAGCAAGTCTAGCCCCGCGATCCAATAAAGATTCTTTTCTTTCATAGCGGCCTCCTCTCGAAACCCTCGAATTCATTGTAATGATTATCAAACTAAAATCAAGAGGGAGTGGATTTCTCCACTCCCTCGGCATTTACTTCAATTTATCTTCCACAGCTTTCGCAACTTTTTTCAACGCATCATCTATTTTTGTTCCGTCTGCCAAACTGCCCTGTGCCATGTTCGGGCGTCCGCCACCGCGGCCGCCGATGCCGGTGATAATGTCGCCCGCTCTTAATCCGCGCTTGACCAAATCATCGGTCATCACGGCAATCAGCGTTGATTTACCATCCAGGTTGGAAGCCAGAACGCAGACTCCATTCTGCGGATATTTCTCTCGGAATTTGTCCGTCAGGGCACGCAAGGTATCCACATCTGCATTGGGAACTTCAGCAGCAAGTACATTTATTTCGGAAACTTTCTGAACATTGGAAAGCAAAGAAACAAAAGACGAAAGCGCAGCCTGCGCCCTCAATGCCGCAACTTCCTTACGCACATCGGCCAATTCTTCCTCAAGTGCCCGCACCTTGTTTGGCACCTCATCCAAGGATGATTTCAACGCGGATGCAGTTTGCTTTAACGTTTTGAGACGCTTCGCAATAAACTCATACGCGCCGCGTCCCGTTACCGCTTCGATGCGGCGCACACCCGCGGCGGCTGACCCTTCGCTGACGATGATGAACGCGCCGATGTCAGATGTGCGTTCCAGGTGTGTGCCACCGCAAAGCTCATAAGAAAACTTTGGCAATTGCTCAACCGACGCAGTTGGATGTTCAACCGCTGACTCGTCAACCATATCGATCCCTTCAGGGACAATTGAAATCGTGCGGACGGTCTCACCGTATTTCTCACCGAAGAGAGCCATTGCGCCTTCGGCAATCGCATCTTCGCGGGACTTCAATTTGGGCGCGACGACCATATCGGCCGCGATTGCTGTATTGACGATTTTCTCGACGCGCTCAATTTGTTCGGGCGTCATCGCTTCAGGATGATTGAAGTCGAAGCGCAGACGATCAGGCGCGACCAGCGAACCGGCTTGTACCGCGTGCGGACCAAGTACTTGATGCAATGCGGCGTGCATGAGGTGCGTGGCTGTATGATTTCGCATGATGTCATGGCGGCGCGCCGTATCAACTTCAGCAATACATTTGTCACCGACTTTTGGCCGCCCAGAAATTACTTCGCCGATGTGGACAATGACACCTGCAGAAGCGCGGCGCATACCGGTGACTTCAATTTCCCAACCACCTGCTTCACTCTTGGCTTTTCTCCCGCGGGAAGAAGGGAGAAATTTGATATAACCGGTATCATCAACCTGACCACCTGATTCAATATAGAAACCAGTTTTGGGAAGAATAACTTCGACCTCGTCATCAAGCGAGGCTGAGTCAACAGCTTGACCATTGACAATTAAAGCCAACACTTCGCCTTCGACGCGCGGGCTGGTGTACGGATCATATTCCACGCCATGCTCGCCAAGTTTATCTTTCTTTTGCAGATCTTTCAAAATACCCGCAAAGAATTCCGAATCTTCGCCGCCTAGCTTGCCCATGGCTTTGCCGCCACCGGAAGCTTTGCTGTGTTCTTCTTTTGCCGCGTTGAAACCGACCTCGTCCACTTCGAGGCCATGTTCACGCGCAATATCGCGAGAGATTTCAAAAGGCAAACCGTAAGTTGCATAAAGATCAAACGCGCGGTGACCGTCGAGCACAGTTTTGTTTTGTTTGCCAAGCTCGGAAAGTAGATTCTCTAATTGAGCGGTACCCGTTTCAACCGTCCGCGCGAAGCGGATTTCTTCACGCGTCAAATTATCCAAAATCGCGGCGCGGCTCTTTTCGAGTTCCTTATAAAACGATCCATAAGTTTCGATCACGGCCTCGGCCACTTTGGCGAGGAATGGTTCTTTGAGCCCGATCTTCGTGCCGAAGCGGGCCGCGCGTCGAATGATCATGCGCGTTACGTAATTGCGCCCTACATTGCCGGGCACAACGCCATCCGCAATCAGAAACGATGCAGATCGCACGTGATCGCAGATAACGCGGTACGGCGTGAAATCGGCGAGCATTTCTTTTTCAGTGTGGCCGGTGAGCGAACGCAGAACATCGAGCGACTTGGCAAAGAGATCAGTCTTGTAATTTGAATCAACGTTTTGCAGAATCGAAACCAATCGCTCGAAGCCCATGCCCGTGTCCACATGTTTTGCAGGAAGCGGCTCAAGCGAATCGGGACCGAGGCGGTTGTATTGGATAAAGACCAGATTCCAAAGTTCGACAAAGCGATCGCTATCCAAAACTTTCTCATCAACTTTTTCCGCAGATGGGCGCAGGTCGTAATGGATTTCAGAACACGGCCCGCAAGGACCGGTGTCGGCCATCTCCCAAAAATTATCTTTTCGGCCTAAATAAAATAGATGCGATTCATCGAAGCCTGGCTGTTTGAGCCAATTGCTCGCAGCTTCTTCATCCATTGGAACATTGCCTTTATCATCTTTGAAGACGGTGGCGTAGAGACGTTCTTTTTCCAAACCCCAAACTTCAGTGAGCAAATGCCACGCCCATTCGATAGCTTCTTTTTTATAGTAATCGCCAAACGACCAGTTGCCGAGCATTTCAAAGAAGGTGTGATGTGTGTCGTCGCGGCCAACGTCATCAAGATCGTTATGCTTACCAGCTACGCGCATACACTTCTGCGAATCAACAGCGCGGGTATAAGGCTTCTTATCCGTGCCGAGAAAAACGTCTTTGAATTGAACCATGCCAGAGTTCGTGAAAAGTAAAGTCGCATCGCCGCCGGGGACAAGCGACATGGACGGCACAGCCGTATGTCCGTGCTCAACAAAAAAGTCAATATAAGTTTGGCGGATTTCCGCACCAGATAATTTCTTAGCCATTCGTTCTCCAAGTGTTTGAAGTTGGGGAATTATACCAATGATGGAGGATGGAGAATGGCAAATAGAGAATAGTGAGTAGAGAGTAGTAAGCGGTGAGTGAAAAGTGGTTTTGGCAATCTAAAAATAAAAACTGGAGGTTGTTCGATGTTGGAAATACAAACACCAAACAACCTCCAGAATAAAATTACAACTTGAATTTATGCACTGCTATTTTCGAGCGGCCGTTTCCCATGTTCCGGTGCAGGTTGTACCGTAAGCATCCTGTTCCCATTGACCGGAAAATTTATTGGCAGCTTGATCGTACGCTCCATCAACATACAAATCATTCGGATCGGTACTTGAATCGCCAAGGTTGGCGTGCGCCGAGAATTGGCCGTCGCTGATTGACCACGGCGGATCGGCAGACACCTGCAAGCTTGTTGTCAATGTATCACCGCCACAAGTCCAATTGTTCATTTTGACCGCCATAACCGAAACAACAGAGCCATCGGGGCTAACGGTGAAAGCGATTTTCCCAAATTTGGTTTGGGCGCTCCAATCGCCCGACATCGGCGAACTTCCTGTGGGTGTACCAAAGTCCGCGGGAGCCGGAGCGAACGTGGGAAAAGACGGCATGCTGGGAATCATCGAACCGGCATTGCAGGCAAGCGACAATGATACGATCAAGGCAAAGGCTAAAATCAAACGCGAACTTATTGATTTGTGCACTCTTCCTCCATTTGATAATTGAACTTGCAGCATTATATTGATCTTGAGTGGATTGGTAATCCCCCGAAAGTTCCTTTGTGGGTTTCAGAAAGAATCCATCTTTGGAACAAGTGCCCGATGTTTCCGAATATAGCCGGCAAATCCAAAACGATTATCCAAAGGGAGACTTTATACATACGCTACTGACATGTACGAAGGTATGCACGCAGAAACCGTCACAATGACTGGCGAACGGTAACCAAATCAATGCACATCTAACACATCCGCCAGGGAAAGTCTTTCACTGGCTTTTCTGACACGATAAATTGTCTTGTGGAAGACCCAAGGGGAACCAAGCCAAGAAATAATATGCCAAGAACAGCAAGCATCTCCTAAACAAGTCAAGGGTTCTAAAATTAATAGGAGGATGTCATGTTCACATCACACGGCCCAAAGATCGGTTTGATAGTCGTTGCATGTGCGTTGCTGTTAGCGTGCTCCTTTCCAACCCTAGCCCCGGTTGCCATCGAGAACAACTCTTCAACGCCAGTTGCCACCAGCACACCTTTGCTCACTCCCACAATCACAGTGTCCCCAACTGCCTATAACAATGTAGTTCGTCCCGTTAGCAACATAATCATTCAATCTACATGCGATCGCTTAGCCGATGCTTATGGATTTTCTGCCTCCACAAGCAACCAAGGCCAACTAGATCTCATAACCACTTACAAGCCAACCTGTTTTCCAAAGTATTACTACAAGTATGGCGGCTATTTTCTTGAAAACGGACAGCCGCTACCCGTCATGGGCCGTACCTGCGGTTCGTTCAATGTGCTCATCGTATTTATTGACACTCCCGACAATCGAAAGAAGTTGGAACAAAATGAGCTAATCCCAACTGGCATCAAAAATCAGATTGCGGAAGGCGACCTTCAAGGCGGACTGAATGCTCTTCTTTCAAGCTATACGGATGAAGCAATCCTAAAAGATTTAGAGCCAGTGCATCCGCCGCTTACTTTTAAGTTT
>JAJYOO010000234.1 GCA_021796155.1 Chloroflexota bacterium | reverse complement strand
GTCGGTGGCAGGATTATCTCGAAAAATTACTTGGTTGTCCCGTTGACTTGGGAACTCCTGATAGTTTAAAGCCTTATATAAAAGATCGTGTGACGGGGGAATTGATCCGTGTCGCCTAGAGACTGGCGGGATCGCATTCGTGATATTCTGGATGCAATTGCTGAAATCCAGAAATTTACGCGCGGCATGAATTATGCAACCTTCAAAGAGGATGATAAGGCCGTCCGTGCCGTTGAGATGAATTTCATCATTATCGGCGAAGCGGCAAATCAAATCCCCAAAGAAGTTGAAGAAAAATATACGACAATTCCGTGGAGTCTCATGCGTGCCATGCGGAATCGAATTGTGCATGTTTATTTTAGAGTTGACGAGAGACTCATGTGGGATACCATTCAAAATGATTTGCCGCCTTTGGTTCCTGAATTGGAAAAGTTACTGTAGTCGAAAAAGCCAGCCCATTCACGGACCAGCTTTTCATTTTTGGCCGTATAATTTCGTTATGCCGAACAGTGGGAAACAACATGCCCGAAACTAAACGGCCTCTCAAAGTTTTTCCCTTCGACTGCGCTCACAGCGACGAGGTTGCGTGCGCGCCTTCGGCGGTCGAGTAGTGGCGCTGGGTTTCGATACGGACTTCGCTACTCAACCATCAGCGCCGCATATCAAGACCATGACCGGCTCATCAAAGATGGCGTGGACGCATGGCTGACTCAGCGGGGGATTGGAAATCCCCGCCTCAGCACATGGAAGCTGTCGCCACGGCGACGCCTGGAGGCTGACAGCGCAGAGTCCGAATGGACTTTCACGAACTGAGCAGGGATTTCAATCCCGCTCACACACGTTCACAGCGACGCGCCTGCCGTTCGCGCTTTATATAACTGAATTGTACGAGATGATGTGGATTGAGAGTTATAATAGCAATATAGTTTAGGAGAGAAGCTATGTTTACTCATATCGCATACGATCCAGAAATTCTTAACGGAAAACCTCATGTTATTGGCACGCGCTTGAGCATTGAATTCATTCTTGAACTCTTTGCCAGCGGTGCAACCAAAGATGAAGTGCTGAAAGCTTATCCACAATTGACTGCCGAAGCGATTGAAGAAGCGTTGAAATATTTCAAGAAAAATTAGGTTTATTATTCATGCCAGAAATCAGCCGCTTTTTCGGGATCGTCATCCGCATGTACTACAACGATCATAAACCGCCGCACTTTCATGCGCATTATGGCGAGCATCAAGTGGAACTCACGATTGAGACTTTTGAAATCTTGAACGGTAAATTGCCAACGCGTGTGCTTGGATTAGTATTGGAATGGGCCGCGCTTCACCGCGACGAATTACGATCTGATTGGGAACGAGCGCGCCAGGGAGAGCCGCTTGAACCCATCCAGCCGTTGGAGTAATAAAATGGATAAAGTTATTTCAGTTAAACCATTGCAGACTTATTTGCTTGAAATTGGATTTGAAGATGGCTTCCGCAAAGTAATTGACATCAAGCCTTTCATCGAAAGAGGAATCTCTGCCGCGTTGAAAGATGAAAATTATTTTCACCAAGTTGCACTTGAAGATGGCGGCGGAATTACATGGCCCAATGGCTTTGACTTCTGTCCCAATTTTCTGCGCGACGATGTGCCCGCTGTGAATGTTGTGACAGCTTAGAAATATTATTCGCGGGGAATTATATGCCCACCACCGACAAACGCCCTCTCAAAGTTTTCCTTTGCCATATCATACTCGAAGAGTACGCGCACAGCGACGCGCCTGCCATGCACGCCTTATACAACCGACTCGTCAAAGATGGCGTGGACGCATGTTGATGTTATAGTTTTGGGCGGTATAATATTACAGCGCAAGGTTGCCAATTCCAGCCTGTTTTGGATGCAGTTGGACTGCATCCTGCCCGCAGTGCAACTGCTCGTGAACGGAAATTTGTCTGACTTTGCGCTGTAATAATAATTATTGCTAGAAATACGATATGACTAAAATTTATCTCGATACTTGCTGTCTCAATCGTCCATTTGATGACCAGACTCAAGAAAGAATTCGTCTTGAGTCGGAAGCGGTTTTAGCTGTCTTGTCTCGGATCGAAAAAGGCGAATGGGATTGGATTGGCAGTGAAGTGTTGATAGATGAGATCGAGCAAACACCCGATACGCAAAAATTGAGTCGTGCAAGATTGCTGTCGGGCTTTATCAAGCAAAGCATGGATGTTGGCGAAGCAGAAGCTAAACGCGCAAAAGAGTTGCGAAAAGAAGGTTTTCAAGTATTCGACGCTTTGCATCTTGCCTGCGCCGAAAGCGCAGGAGCAGATGTATTCCTGTCAACGGATGATCGCTTGTTGAAGCTTGCGAAACGAGTGTCGAAACGATTAAAAATAAGAGTAATGAATCCCCTTGCTTGGGTAGAGGAGTTGATCTAATGAATGCACAAACAATGTCTCTTGAACAAATCCGCGTCGCGGGTATGGAAGCGCTGGCGCGCGAACTTGGTATTGTCGGTATGATTCGCTTTATGCAACAGTTTGAAACAGGACATGGCGACTACTCCAAAGACCGCCGCCAATGGTTGGACGATCAGGACTTGGACACCATTATCAAACGGATTCAAGAAAAGCGGGGATCTCGCAAGAAACTAAAATAAGTACGATGACGCGTCTTGTTAAAGACGCGTCGCTTTTCATCTTTCCTAAGTCATCCTTCGTTTTTTATGGACAAACGCCCTCTCAAAGTTTTCTTATGTCACGCCCACAGCGACGCGACTGCCGTGCGCGCCTTTGGTGGTCGAGTAGGCGGTGTTCTTCCGCCGTATCGAGACCATAACCGACTTGTAAAAAAGATGGCGTGGACGCATGGCTCGATAAAGAAAAGCTTTGTGGTGAGCGAAGCCGAACCATTTTGCCCGGACAAGATTGGGAATATGAAGTTCGTAAGTTCATGGTGTAATTATGGCGGAGAAAAAATCACTTAATACCTCAAACATGAAATCTAAAAAACGAGACAAGAAATTCAGTGACGCGATAATTATCGCACTCATTGGTGCGGTGGCTGTTATTCTTGCCGCACTTATTGGAATTGTTCCGCAATTGTTTAAGCCCACTATTGAATCAGCAACGAGAGTCGTTACAATATCTCCAAGTTTAGTGTCTACAGAATTATCTGCCTTGACTCCATTTCCTACATTACCTCCAGCGTATGATCCTCACCCTTATACCGATGATTATCATGATGCTTTTGGCGTACCGATGCGCCTAGTATCGGCAGGGGAATTTACAATGGGAGACACAGCAACTCTCGCACTTGAAGAATGTCAAAGATTTTATGGTAATGAATGTAATTTAGTGTTTTTCACCAATGCGGAACCTCGTCACAAAGTTGATTTGAGTGCGTTTTATATTGATAAGTATGAAGTGACTAATGCCCTATATGCATCTTGTGTAAATGCAGGTGTCTGTGAGCCCCCAACGAAAACCGATTCTGCTACTCGCACTAGTTACTATGGCAATTCTGAATTTGATAATTACCCAGTTATCTATGTTGATTGGAGTATGGCGAAGGAGTATTGCGGATGGCGCGGCGCTCGTTTGCCGACTGAAGCGGAATGGGAAAAAGCCGCACGAGGTACTGACGGACGCTATTATCCATGGGGTGATGATGTTATTGATTGCAATCACGCAAATATTACTTTTGCACTTAAACCAGAAGGTTGTGTGGGTGACACTAGGAGAGTTGGTAGTTATGAAATTGGAAGAAGCCCGTATAACATATATGATATGAGCGGTAATGTGTGGGAATGGGTGGCTGATTGGTATTCAGAAACTTACTATAAAATCTCGCCCGTATTTAATCCTTTGGGACCAAACACTGGGGAAAATCATGTGCTTCGTGGTGGCTCTTGGAATTATTATGGCAGTATGTTTTTAGGTCGTTCTACCACACGCTTCTGGGATGATCCAGCCACTTTCTCTTATGACAACAGTGTTGGAATTCGTTGCGCCCATTCAGCTCCGTAATTGAAACAGCATCATCCATGGGCGCTGTATGAAATATCAAAAGATGGATAATGGATGACAAAACACAATCAATCCCATTATCCATTTTCTATTCTCCATCAGTTATAATCCCCTCGCAATCGCAAATCAAAAGTCCCTGAAGTTTTGGCTCCAGAGACTTTCCTTATCTATGCTTCCGTAATTTTAGGCACGTGCTCGTCTTCGTATTTTTTGATCAACAAGCCGAGTATTTCCATCAATGAAGCCAACTGATGATTCTCGTCTTCACCAACCGTGTCAATCAAGCTGTCCAGTAAACGGACAGCCTTGTTATATTCCTTTTCGTTGAGCCGTTTGCGGGTGATGATGTGCATGATTGACGATGGAAAGTATATCACTTCTTGCATCTATCAATACGGTATAATCCCCTCAGCAATCAGCAATCAGCAATCGCCAATCTAAAATCAGAAATCTTCAATCGAAAATGCCTCTCAACTTTCAACAAGTCATCCTCAAGTTACAAGAATTCTGGGCGGAACGCGGCTGTGTGCTCTGGCAGCCCTATTACACCCAGGTCGGCGCAGGGACGATGAACCCCGCCACCTTTTTGCGCGTGCTCGGTCCCGAGCCGTGGAACGTGGCGTATGTCGAGCCATCCATTCGTCCCGACGATGGACGCTATGGCGAGAATCCGAATCGCTTCCAACAGCATTATCAGTTTCAGGTGATTCTCAAGCCCGATCCCGCCGCAGGTCCCGCGGGCGAAGGTACGCGGGAGGGACCGCAGGAAATCTATCTCAACTCGCTCAAAGCTATCGGCATTGACCCGCGCCAGCACGACATCCGCTTTGTGGAAGATAACTGGGAACAACCCGCCATCTCCGCGTGGGGACTCGGTTGGGAGGTCTGGCTCGATGGGCAAG
>JAJYOO010000233.1 GCA_021796155.1 Chloroflexota bacterium | reverse complement strand
CGAATTGCGTGAATTTTGGAAGAACGGGCACGGACAATTGCCTGCGTTCCCGTCTGACACGCGCTTCACCGATTCAGCGCGCGAGTTTTTGCGTCAACATAAAATTGACGTGCAAGCTCCGACGGCCGTTATTGAATCGACTCACATACATCCTGAGTGGGATAAGCCCGGAACATTCCCCGTTGTTCTTACGGGACCGGTTCCCGTCTGCGCGGTATGCGGACAACCGATCAAGCATAAGCCCGATCATATGACCCAACTGGATGCAGGACACTTCGCATCCAAAACGAACTCGAGGCTGATACTCCGTGGACGCGTGGACTCGCTCCATGCTTTTGCCATGCTTACCGCGGCAAAAGCGCGCAGCTTTCAAATGACGACTCTCGCATCACATCTCGACACATTGGCAGCATATTGCCGTGAGATCATGAGCGCGGAATACAACATGCGCCAAGTCGCTCCGCTGATTTTATTGGGAAAGCGCGAAGAAGAACTTCACGAAATTTCGCATTGGCCTGATCGACATCTTGGAATCCAGCACATCATTCCGGGGCCGGAAGATCACGAAATGATTCACTGGCTGAATGTCTTGCGGACACAGGCACGCGAAGTCGAAGTGATTGCGCTAGAAGCTTTTGGTGCTGATCGCGGCCTCGACCAAAGTGGAATTGGAAATAACATTTCCCATGCACTGAATCGTTTTTCATCAGCAGTTTATGTTTTAGAGTTGTATTTCAAAGCAGGAAAGCTAAACGGTGGTTGAGTAGGCGTCCTTTGCCGTATCGAAACCACCTGTAATACGTTCTATGAATCCGAATCTTTCTGACCTTCTCACCCGAACCGACTCGATTATGGCAGGAGCCAATGGTTGGCATCCTGACCCTGATCTGATGCTGCCGTCCGGTATTTATCGCGGCACGGTCCATGTCGGTGTAGATTTGGGAACAGCCTACACCGTGCTGGTCGTGCTCGATGAGAACTGCCAGCCCATCGCAGGTACCTATCAATTTGCCGAAATTGTACGCGATGGATTGGTTGTAGATTTCATCGGCGCGGTGGATTTGCTGCGCAAAATGAAGTCAAAGGTCGAGGAGAAACTTGGATTCACTTTGACATCCGCGGCGACAGCTTATCCGCCCGGCGTGCCGCAAGCGGAAGTCCGCGCGACGGCAAATGTTTTATACGGTGCGGGTTTGGATTGCACTGGCTTGATTGACGAGCCGACCGCGGCGAATAACGTTTTGCAAATACAAGATGGCGCCATCGTGGATGTCGGCGGCGGAACAACAGGCATCGCAATTCTCGAAAAGGGCAAAGTCGTGTACACGGCTGATGAGCCGACCGGCGGTACTCACTTCTCATTGGTGATTGCCGGTTCAACGGGATCCACTTTCGAGCAGGCCGAAGCTCTCAAGAAAAATCCGAATGAGCAAACGCGGCTCTTCCCGGTCATCCGCCCCGTGATGGAAAAAGTCGGCAGCATTATCAATCGTCATATTGAAGGTCATCAAGTGGAACGGATTTATTTGGTAGGCGGTACATGTGCTTACCCCGGCATGGACAAAGTCATTCAGGAAGTGACGGGCATCGAAACAGTTCTGCCCGGCAACCCGTTGTTCGTCACTCCGCTCGGCATTGCCATGCATAATAATTAACACAATGGAGTTTTTCTATGGCTGATCAATTTTCACTTCGTTGCTATTCCTATCTCGACCGGATGCAGCCGCAATATGCGGCCTTCGTCGGGACAATCACACAAGGCGACCTCCCCACCGAAGGCATGGCCGCGTTATATATCGAAGTCGCACCGGGCAACGAAGTCTTTCGTCTCGTGGACATTGCGGTGAAGTCCACCGAATCCAAACCGGGTGCGCAGATCGTCGAGCGCGAATTCGGCATGTTCGAAGTCCACTCGAAATCACAGGCCGAAGTTTTGGAAGCAGGAAGAATCGTTCTAGATCGACTCGGATTGAAAATCGAAGACCGCGTTAGACCGTCTATCGCTTCGGTGCAGGTCATTACGAACGTGGATCCATATCAAGCGCAGTTGTTGAATCGTTTTCGACGCGGTTCCATGCTCGTCCCCGGTGAGACGATGCTGGTTTTGGAATGTGCGCCTGCCGCGTACATCAACTATGCATTCAATGAAGCTGAAAAAGGTTCGACCATCAAACTGTTGCACATTTCCTCGGTCGGACGTTTTGGACGCATGTGGCTCTCCGGCTCGGAAGCAGAGATTCTCACGGCACGCAATGCGGCCGTCAAAGCACTCGAAGAAGTTGAAGGTCGGCCTGAAAAATAAAATTCTGTCTGCTGGTCTTCACAAATGATTTTTCGTGAAGACTCGAAGGATTGCTTATGCCAAAGACATTTATCACCGAACGCGACATTGACGATATGAAGGCGCGCGGCGTCACGAGCATTGATGTGACCGATAATATCGTCATGACAGACTTGGCAGTGGAACGCGCTAAAACATGGAATCAAGATCAACCGCGTGGAACCCAGCGCGCCGCCAAAAGCGGTTTATAGTCAGTCCGTTAATTTGGTGGCAGCGTACCCGCGCGACGGTTCGCAAGTGTCAAGCAGCGATGCCAAGCTAAAACAGAAAATAAAATCCGCGGTATTGGCACGATTAAATGGACAAGTTGATTCGGTTTTGCTGGACGCAGTTATCACTAAAGTTCTGGCGGGAATGAAATAAGCGGGAAATAGGAAGCATTTATTTCGCTCTCAATCCAGTTTCAGTTCGGTCACATTTATTGACTGAATTAAAAAGAGACAGATGGGTGTTACCCATCTGTCAATTTTTTCTTTGTTACCGAGAAAGGGTGGCTCGCCACCTTCTTTTCGTTTGGAGAACGTCTGGATGTACGAACTCAAACATCTCTATCCAGCAGGTCAGGTCGTCTCACCCTTTCCCTTGGATTGTATTTCAGGCGGTGTCTCTATGGGTACCTCCTTTCTACATAATCATCATATAACAAAAATCTGTGAATTGCATTAAAACAAAATATTATTTTTGTAGGCGGTTGTCTGAACCAAATTCGCGGCGGAATAAATTGAACATAAGTTCTTTTGGCAATGGATATAACGGAAGCAAATCCGCACGGTATTGCTTGCCAGCATATGCCTGCATCAACTGCCGTGCCTGAATAAGCGCGTCACGATTTCCATTCAACGGCAATAACATCAACTCTTGAATAATTTCATTGCTTTTCCGATTGGAATGATAACTTCCAGTAAATGATTTCAAAAAAGAGAATTGAAGCTGCCATGCTTCCAATTCGCCGAAGACCGAAAGCGCGGTAAAGAATCCTTGCTGAAGATGTTTCACTTCATGGATGATCAAACTTAATGGATATGCCGCGTCGGGCGCGCTGTCAGCGTAACGCGGGTGCAATTCGAGTCGCCGATCCAAGGTCCAGCGCGCTGCGGTGGATTGATCGTGAAAGCTGACTTTGACGCGATGATCCCTCATATATTTCAGCGCGGCTCCCCCCTCTGAACCGCAATGATCCAAATTTACCAACAATTGGTCAAGCCACAAAAAACGATCCGACATTTTTCTAGTATACACAACTCCATAAACTTGATAGACGCTGATAGTTGCCGCTGGTAAAATTCAGACATGCGAAAAGTAGCCATTCTGGGAATCGGACAAACTTCAATTGACGAGCATTGGGATAAATCCCTGCGCGAACTTGGCGGTGAAGCAGCTTTTACTGCCATGCAGGACGCGGGTGTGGACAAGGTCGACTCATTGTTCGTCGGTAATATGCTTTCTCCGTTGATTGATGGACAAAATCAACTTGGAGCTTTTTTTGCAGATTGGGTTGGACTCTGGCATCAGGAGGCCATCAAAATCGAGGCGGCATGCGGATCAGGCGCGGCAGCGTTTCGCGCGGGACTGATGGCGGTCGCGTCCGGAGACATCGAATCTGCGCTGGTTGTTGGCGTCGAAAAGATGACCGACAAAGCTGGTCATGATGTGACCGCGGCGTTAGCCACCGCGGCAGATGCAGATTATGAAGTCGAACAAGGCGTTTCATTTGTGGGCTTGAATGCGCTGGTTATGCAGCGTTACATGTATGAATTCGGCTGGAAGCACGCGGACTTTGCGCCATTCTCGATCAATGCACATGCCAACGCCATACATAATCCGTTTGCGCGTTTGCATGAAAAGATAAGCGTCGAACGATTCGAAAAATCTTCGATGGTGGCCACGCCCATCAATCTGCTGGATGCCTCCCCCATCGGCGACGGCGCGGCCGCGGCAATCATCGTCCCGGCAGAAAAGGTCGCCTCGATGCTGGGCAGGCCGCGGGTAACGATAGCCGCTTCAGCGTTCGCGACGGATACGATTGCCGTCCATTCACGTAAAGATCCGTTGTTCCTTGCCGCCGCATTTGATTCAGCGAAACGATGTTATGAAATGGCAAGCATCCAACCAGAAAATATTGACGTGTTCGAACTTCATGACGCGTTCTCAATTATGACCGCACTTTCACTCGAAGCCTGTGGATTTGCAGAGCGCGGCAAAGGTGTTCAACTCGGACTCGATAATGAGATCACGCCAACGGGTCGAGTACCGATCTGCACGCGCGGCGGATTGAAGGCGCGCGGCCATCCCGTCGGCGCGACAGGCATGTACCAAATCGTGGAGATCGTCCAGCAGTTGCGCGGCGAATGCGGAAAGACGCAAGTAGATGGGGCCAAGATTGGCATGGCACAGAATATCGGTGGTTCAGGTGCCTCGATCATCACTCATATTTTGAAAGCCGAGTAACCGATAGGCTGAAACAATTTTTGTACCGTTGATTCTTTTCAAGACTTGCTATATACTCACCATAGATAAGCAGAAAGAGATTCGATATGGTAGAAAGGCGTCGATTACCTAGAAGGAATTTCTCT
>JAJYOO010000232.1 GCA_021796155.1 Chloroflexota bacterium | reverse complement strand
ATTTTTTCTCGATGGGTAAACGAATCAAGTCAGTTGCCTATCCATAATTTCAGCGTAAACCGTAACCCATGTCATTGCAGTTCTTCACATTAGGATCAGGTGTAACCTATGTCATTGCAGTTCACAACTAAGTGTTTCAGATGAACATATTCCGCCACAATGCTTGTTCCCTGAGCCCAAGGATTTGCCATCTGGTCTCGACTTTCGCAAGAATTTAATCACGGTTCCTTCTTGTGCCGAGCATAATCTCAGGAAATCAGGAGACGATGAATATTTGTTGTTTATCTTGGTTGCTAACATCAACGTGAATGTTACGGGACTTAACCAATGGCGCACAAAAATCCGTCGAGCTATGGCTAAAAGACCAACCAAGAAAGGCATTCTCAAGAATCTTCAACCCGTTAAATATAAAGGAATTAGCACGGGCATATACGAAATTGACATTGAAAGGCTTTCAAGGCAATTGGATCTTATAAGCCGAGGCATTTATTATTATCATTTTCAGAAGCATTGGCTTCATGAGATTAAGCTTTTCATTACATTTGCCATTCCTTCTGAATCAAAACAATCTCAACGTTATAGCCAGGCGGTGTCGGAAGTTACTGCACTTGCAATCCGCTTTCTCAAAGATGAACCAAAGCGCGGTGAAAATGAGGAAATCTTCTATTATCAGTACAAACTAAATAGCGATTCCTCGGGCTTTGTACTCAGAATGGTTTTCTATGGTGGGCTCGAAGTTGTAGCCATTTCTGGTGAAAATAATGATCAATCAATTCAAACCACCTAACGCCAGTCATTAACCATTAATTACCAATCACATACTTCTCTTCACCCCAAACTCCATAAAATCCCCTGTCGCATTTTCCCATTCGATTCTTGATTCATCCACGCGTGCGCCGCGCGGACCCATTTTCATCATTTCGATAAAGCGGTCAATCTTTCCATGCTCACCCTCCGCTACAGCTTCGACGGTATCGTAGCCGACATTCCGCACCCAGCCAGTAACGCCGATGAGACTCGCGTTGTATTCCACATGCGCGCGGAAGCCAACATTTTGCACGCGCCCCTTCACCCACACATGCGCGCGGACAGTTTCATTTTGCTCTGGCATTGCGAATCCTTTCGCGGATGATTCCCAGCGCACCCCAAATCGGGACGAGCAGCGTCAGGCCGAGGAAAATAATATACGGCAATAAATTGAACGCGGCTACGCTCGCCACACTTTCTCCAGAAACGTACGCGCGCCATCGCGTCTCCAACACATTCAACGGCACACCAACTGCACGCGTCGTTCCGAGATTGCAGTCGAGTCCGTCCGCGTAGGCTTGAGTCAAAGCCACGAGGCCGGTATTGCCGTACGTGTCGCGCAGGTAACGGACAAAAGATTCAGATTGGGCATAAGCCAAAAACGCGCCTCCGCTATCGGCGGGGAAAGACGCGCACAAGTCCGAAAATGGCAACAACGTATTGCTCTGGCTCGCGGCTTTCAATGCGCTCGCATAATCCGGATTCGGATAAAGTTCAGCAACAGACGCGATGCCTTCATTCAACCAGACCGGCAAACGGTTATATCCAGCGCCAAGATTACGATACAACATCACGTGAGCGAGTTCGTGCGGAATCTGCCGTTGCAGTTCGATAGTTTGCGTATCGCCGGGAGTCACAGACACCATCACAACGCCCAACGTCGGGTCGGCATGTCCGGCCACCCATGAACTTCCGCCGAGTTGCAGCGCGCTTTGAAGATCGCTGGCATTGGCATAAACATAAACGTCGAGCGGACTGTTGAGCGAGACCGGCACGATTTGATTGATGAATTGCAAACCACCGCGCGCCGCATCCAGCGCGGCATGACCGAAGGCATCGTCGCCATCATACCAATGCACACTGAGCGGGCCGTCTGTCAGCGTTTGCCAGTTGAAGCGATTATCGTTGTAACGAAAATTATAGGTCGGGCTTGAAACCGTGTCCCCGTTTGCAAGTGTGGCTTGAAACGAAAAGAGGATCGTCGTAAACGGCGGGATAAGATTCTGCGACGCGTCATATTGATATGTGGTCGTTCCATCGGATGCGAGCGTCAGCGGTTCAACGCGCGTACTCTGTTCATTGACCTCGCGAAATGAAATCGTCGCCTGCGTGATGGGGATGGATGATGTGATCTGCGCTTTGAACGTGATCTGCTGACCGAAGTTGTACACAACCCCAACATTGGTCACGTCGAGTCTGCTCTGGACTTGAGGCGGGCGCGTGAACCCGAATGTAACCCAAGCTAGAAGAAAGAAAAGTGCGCGTGTTCGTTGCATATTTGTGTGCCGAAGCCCTGAGCGTAGCGAAGCGAAGTCGAAGGGGCAGCGAAGGGTCTCTTCGCATGAAAAACGAGATTCTTCGATTCGCTCAGAATGACAAGCTATCTCCCTAAATATACCAGCAACGGCGTCAGCGTGAGCGGGCTCAAAATCGTCCCGATGAAAACCGTGGCCGTGACAAGTGATGTATCGAGTCCATATTCCGATGCCAGCACGGTATTTGTTACCGCGGCAGGCATGGATGCCTCGATCACGTTAGCTTGACGCGCTGCGCCGTGCCATCCGAATGGGATCGCGAGAAGAAGCGCCACCGCTGGTCCAGCTAACAAACGCAACGCCGCGCTGAGTCCCATCGCGCGGAAACTGTGCGACCATTGGACGCGCGAAAGTTCCAGTCCGAGCAAAACGATCATCACCGGGATGCTTCCATTGGAGGCCAAATCAACGGTGCGCGCCAGCGGCGTTGGTAAAACGATTTGAAAACGATTTAACAATGCAGCCAACACCACCGCGTAAACCGTCGGCACTTTGAACATCCCAAGCATCGCCGATTTGAAATCCATGTGTCCAAGCGAAGCGATCAACACGCCGACTGTATTGAACATGATCGAATTGGTAACAAAATAAATCGTGGCATAAGTCAGCGCGTGATCACCAAAAGCAAATGAAACCAGCGGCAGGCCGTAATTGCCCGTGTTGCCAAATGCAGAAGTCAGGATCATCGCCATCAGGATCGGCCGCTCAAAGCCAAAGAGTTTTCCAACCAGAAAAGCCAGCGCACCAACCGTCACCGCGATGGATATGGAGAATCCCATGGTGGTGAAAATATCTGCCGAATTGAGTTTGGTATTAAGCAGTAAATCGAAGACGAGGATCGGGCTGAAAATATAAAAGACGACGCGTCCCAATGTGCGTGGTTCAACGTAGAGAGCTTTGCCAACCAAAAAGCCCGCTCCGCCAATGAGCAGGATGGGCAGCAGGTTGTCGGCAAAAGTTGTAAGCAGTTCAGTGAAGACCATGAAGTGTCCGCTGCTGTATATTTTACAAGGGAGTCGGGAAATTGTCAGCGCGGAGCTTTTTTTCGTTTGGTAATCGCAAGCCACATTTGATGTTCATGCTTTGAGAAGCCATGGAAAACCGTCAGCTTCTTTTGATATACTTTCGCTTCAATGAGCACTCGTTGGCAGCGTTTTCGCGAAAAACACATAAATTTTTATCCGCCTTTGTTCGGCGCGGGAATTCGAGCGCACAGGATAGATGAACGCACAATTCGCGTCGAACTGAAATTGACCGCGCTAAATCGAAACATTGTTGGCGTGCATTTTGGCGGATCGTTGTATGCGATGTGCGATCCGTGGTTCATGCTGATTCTGATGCGCTTGATGGGAAACGATTACATTATTTGGGATAAAGCCGCCAGCATCCAATTTTTGAAGCCCGGACGCGGAACGGTTACCGCCACATTTCATATTCCACCCGAACGCGTGGATGAAATCCGCGCGGCTTCGGACCGCGGCAAAAAAGTCGAGCCGACGTTTATGGTGGATGTGGTGGACGATCAAAATCAAGTCATTGCTCGTGTTGAAAAACTGCTTTACGTGCGAAAGAAAAATGAAAGCCATGACACCGAGAGGAGAAACGGGAAATGAAACTATTCAAGTATTGGGCCTCCGAGAAACAAAAGGTGAAAGTTTGGGGTGAAGAAAAAGAAATCACCTGCTATGGCGGATCAAACATTTCGCTGGAAGACGCCGCGGTCAAAGCCAAAGAAAAAATGGAAATGCTGAAAAGAAAAATCAATGGGGACCGAAGCGTTTTCAGAGATTACGAGGTCGAAATCCGTGAAGAGATTCTCAAGGTTGTGGACGAAAAATCCATCATCACCCGAAACCGATACGGCGCGCAGGTCTTGAATGCCGAGAGTCTGATGTTCCTCGATATCGACAAGCCCAAAGCATCGCTTGGAGGACTTTTCAAGAAAAGTGATTCGCAACGAGACAAGGCTATGATCTTCGAACAGATTCAGAAAACAGCGACCAATCCTAAATATCAGGGCCTTGGCTTTCGAATTTACGAAACGTTTCAGGGAGCGAGGGTCATCGTGCTGGGCAGGGAATTCAGCACAAAAGATCGCGGCACATACGAGATGATGAGAGAGTTCAACTGCGACGCGCTATACGTGGCAATTTGCAGAAAACAGGGTTGCTTCAGGGCTAGATTAACTCCAAAGCCTTATCGTATGAATATGCAATCTTATAAAGTCAAATACCCGAGCGATGGCAATGACTTTGAATTCCAAAATTGGCTGTCCATTTATGAGCAGGCCAGCCAGAATTTCAGCGTGTGCAATTTTGTCGAGCAGATCGGCGCGAGTCAATATGCAGGCGAGGTTGTACAGCTACATGATGAGATCACTGGTGTCAATGTGAATCAGCCGTTGGCTTAGGCTTTACATGCCATTTGTCACCACTGCAGACGGCGTCCGCCTTTATTATGAAACGCTTGGAACTGGCGAGCCACTTTTGCTCGTCGGCGGACGAAACAGCGATCATCACATCTGGAACCTGATCCGCAAAGATTTCGTCAAACATTATCAAGTCATCGTTTAC
>JAJYOO010000231.1 GCA_021796155.1 Chloroflexota bacterium | reverse complement strand
AAAATATTGGATGGATGGCACATTCATCATCGTTGCTGATCACCAGGCGATCCTGCATGGCATATTCAAAATCAGCCTCAATGATGCCAACTTTTTCATTTTTCTTTCGGACTTTTCCGACAATTCCAAGTTCGGCCACCAGGCGGCGGAAGCTGGAAAGTGAATATTCTTCCGTCCACACGTCCGAAGTCTTTTTGGCAACTTGATCTAGAAAGTTGCCTTTGAAGGTTATTGGAGCGTTGGTGAGCGCCATAATGATTTCCGAGACACGAGGGTAAATCAAATCGTAGGAATTAAGTACTTCGTCGGCCAGGTCGTATTCACAATCTGTGATGGCACGGTTGATTTGAATGTCCTTGAAGTGGGGAAACTTATCAGCCTTCTCTGTTTCGCGAGCTATGTTATTGCACAGAATTACGAGTTGCCTCGGGCGCATTTGTGTATGGCGGAGTATGTACGGGAAACTTTTCTCTGTTTGTCCTTTTAGATTTACGACTGTTTCACCGAAGAAGGGGTACCACATCTTGTGAAGGATGTCGTCAAAATCATCCCAGTCAATTTTCTCGAACGGTAATTTGTACTTCGTTACAGTCATATATCTGTAAAAACGCCAGGATATTAATCGTATCAAGTCTTTGGGACGCCAGCGCAGGTATAAGGGCCTTCGGATAAACTTCGTAGTATTGGTAATAGCACTTTCCTTGATGTGCGGAAAGATTTCTGCCGATACAAAGGCTTTTACATGAATCCCTTTGTCGGCATATTGCATGTTGAAATAGTTGGCGCACTGCACCAGTGAAGCCGTCACGGACATCATTGCCACATTGCTCCGGTCATATCGCTCAAAGGTATCTATGGCAATAATGATTGGCGTCTGCCTGGTATATTTGATGACCGCTTCTTTGGCGTTTGCGATAGTGGGGGAGCTAAGCATGTTCGACAGTTCGGACAGAATGCGTCCGTGCTCATCCACATATTTCATGAGGATACTATTAAGCACTTCCCGAAGGAAAATTAGTGGCTTGGCTTTTTTCCCCAGCGATACCGCTGCCGCGCTGATAGCAATGTCTTTACCCGCATATTCATTGAAGATCATCGACCAAATTAACAATTCCCAGATTTTCCGAACATCATTGACAGCCAGATCGGGAGAAAGGTAAACATTATTTCCGATCTTTTCCAATATGCTGCTGTAAATTTCCGGTTCGTCCACGTCAATTGAAATGGCGTTCTCGAATCTTTGCTGGAAGTTGAAATATTTTGTCAGAGAAGTTTTTCCTGAGCCGCGTCGTCCCACTATAATATAGGTCTCAGGATCAAGCGCCTCTTCGTTGAAGCGGCTTTGGTCGAAGAAATAATCAGGATAGCGATCTGCGAGGACTGCTAGTTCATGTTCGCACGACTCTTCCCCGAAGGGATATTTGAAACCGACCTCAATTATTGCATCCATACCTGTTTCCTGACCCTTCTTGATAAAATTTCTGGTGGTCGGGACTTGGCATCCCGGCCATTGGGAAACAAGTATATATCAATTTGGATTCGTGTGCAATTTAACGTTTAGAGCTGCCGCTGAAGCGAGAGTGGACGCGGCTAATGCGTTCCGATGCGGTCGAGCAGGAACGCGTACTCCATTCGCATCTTTCCGCACATTGTAGCGTCGCTTTTGTTTTTTGCGTTGTCAATTGGGCGATTTTGAACGCGAGCATCACGAACGGATGAATTTATTTCTGATTTATTCTCTTCCTTCGCTTTGAATATTTTCCTGGCTCCAACTATTGGCAGGCAAAAGTGATTGACCGCTGACCAGACGCGCCGACCGCGTTGTATGCTTCCACACTATAAGTGATCGAAGCTCCGACCGGGATGTTGGTAACGTCTGTGTAAGTTGTGGAATTCGCAGGCAGGTCGGCGACCAATGTATTGTTGCGATAAACATGATAGCCTGTTTCGTTATTGGCGTTGTCTGCCCAACTAAGTGTCGTTGTCAGACCTGAACATGGTCCAACCCATTGATAGAACAGGCTTCCCGGACGGTCTGGTACACCGTTGGTTGCACCCGCGGTCGGTGTGATGTCCGGCAGGCTCGCAAAATTTCCGCTTGCAGTCGCGTACTCTCCCGATGCCCAGCAAGTATCCTGTGACTGCGGAAGTTGGACGAGCCAGTAATTATCCGCCGTGTCTTTTCCCAGGATGGTGAGCTTTGTGCCGGGATTGAAAGCGGTGATCAACTGAAAATTGGTTCCGGGTCCGCTTCGACAGTTGGTCGGGTTGTTGACTGTCAGGGTTGGCGCGGTCGTAGTGGAAGTCGGCGTCGTTGAGTTGGGCGATGCAAAAGGCATGGGCGTGTTGGCGACTTCGTTTTTCACTGCCGACGCGGTCACGGCTTGCAATGTCTGTACGACGATGGTCGCCGCGGCATCATTCAAATTGGAGGATGATGGAGGTGTTTTGACGCCGATGTTGCAGGCGGTTACGACAAGGGCCAGAAGACCAAAGGCTGCCAGACGCGTTGTTTTCGATTTCATGATTCTCCTTCGATGGATGTCTATCTTGGGCAAGTAATTGTGACTTTCGTTTGCGCGGACTCTCCTACATCATTATAGACCGATATTCCATAGGTCACACTGCCAGCCGGGACAATGGTCGTGGTATCTTGATATGTTGTTGTGCCGACAGGCAGGTCTGCGATTTGCGTATCGCCGCGGAAAATGCGGTAACCATTTGCATCTTTCGGGGCAAACCAACTGAGAGTTGTTGTGACGCTTTCTCCGCTGCCGCCCGGAGGATACGAACATATAAAATTGGGAATGATGCTGCCCTTATTGATCGGGAGCGGTGCACTTTCTGTGCTTGGCTGCGGCGTGACTTCAGGCAGCGATTGAAAATCTCCGGTGGGGGAGCCGTCTTGTGCCATTACCCAGCAGACATCCGTGCTGTTCGGCGCTTTGACCAGCCACGCGCTTTGCGGCGTGTCCCTGCCGACCAATTCAACAGTCGTGCCCGCAGTTAATGTCGCGATTACCCTGAAGTTCGGGCTGGTACCTGAGCGGCAATTTGCATTGTCGTTGATGTACAACAGCGGTTTGGTAAATGTCGGTGTGGCGGCGGGTGACGGAAAAAGTGTCGGCGTGTTAAGAGCCGCTGAACGGGTGGCTGCCTGAAAGGTCGAGGCCACGAGTGTGGAGGCCGCGTCGGCCACAGAAAAAGGTTGGGACGTCGGCGTGGATGTCCCGCAGGCAGATGCGAGCAAGATTAACATGCTCGCGAGAATCAAAATGATTTTGCGTGATTTCATATGATTTTAAATTCCTGTTTTTCTCAACGAATTTGACTGGTATGTTTATAACATAAAAGTCGTTGAGTTTTATTTCCCCTAATGTTTGCGCGTCGCTTTTTTGAAGAACAGGTCAAGCAATATTGGGTCGAAAAAATCCGCGTCGTGTTCCATGACCTGCAACGATTTCTTGTTTGAATAAGCGGAGCGATAGCCGCGGTCACTAGTCAGTGCGTCGTATGTGTCCGCAATGCGGATGATGCGCGCTCCAATCGGTATCGCTTCGCCTTTCGTTTTGTTTGGATAACCGGTCCCGTCAAAGTTTTCGTGATGGTTCAGGATGATCAAATGGATGGACGGATCAAGGTCCAGTGTTTCGACAAGATGCGCGCCGATCATGGCGTGTTGCTGCACCATGATGTATTCGGCTTCCGTGAACCGTCCCGGTTTATTGATGACGAATTCATTGATGGCGATCTTGCCGATATCGTGAATCGACGCGGCAAATTTCAAAAGCTCTAATTCCTGCGTTTTCAAATCTGCGGCTTTGCCAAGCGCGAACGCATACTCGGTCACGTGGTCGGAATGTTTCTCGGCATGTGGATCGCGCAATCCGAGCAGGCGGATGAGAAACGGCATGAGTGTTGTCATCGTTGAATGAACGTCATTCGCCGTCGCCCTCGACCCAGCTTGCCATATATTCTTTCTTTTCCAACTCCACGGCCTGCTTCGTGAGCTGCAACGGATAGAATGTATCCACCATCACGGCCAGCTCATTGGTTTCTTTTTTACCAATCGAAGCTTCGGTCATGCCGGGCTGCGGTCCGTGCGGCAAGCCGTACGGATGCAGGCTGATGTCGTACTGGTCAATGCCTTTGCGCGACATGAAGTTGCCTTCGGCATAATAGATCACTTCGTCCGAGTTTACATTCGAGTGGTTGTATGGCGCGGGGATGCTTTCGGGATGATAGTCGAACAAACGCGGCACGAACGAGCAAACAACGAAGTTGTGTCCTTGGAAGGTTTGATGCGCGGGTGGCGGCTGGTGGACGCGTCCGGTGATTGGCTCAAAGTCACCGATGTTGAAAATCCACGGATAAAGATAACCATCCCAGCCGATGACATCGAATGGATGATGATCCAGCTCGTGACACGTCAACCGGTCCCGCACCTTTATGTGGACCTCGAATGGACCGCGCTCCGTGTGCGTTTCCAACTCTGACGGCACGCGGATGTCGCGCTCCGAATACGGCGCGTGCTCGAGCATTTGTCCATAATCGTTGCGATACCGTTTTGGCGGCTCGATCTGTGACGGCGCCTCGATCACGAAGAAACGCGCTTCTTTTGATTCGAGAAGCATTTGCCATGTCGTCCCGAAGGGAATAACGATGTAATCGCCCGAATGAAACGGCAGGTTACCGAATTGCGACTTCAAAACGCCGCTGCCTTCATGGACGAACCACGTCTCGTAGGCTTGCGCGTTACGATAAAAATAGTCCATGCTCTTTGAAGCGCGCGCCACGCCGAGGATTACATCGTTGTTGCCGAGGAGTGGAGTCCGTGCCGAAACGGGATCCGCTCCGAGCGGGGCTTGAACCGTTCTAAAGGCGCGGTGTCGGATCGGACCGAAGTCCACGTATTC
>JAJYOO010000230.1 GCA_021796155.1 Chloroflexota bacterium | reverse complement strand
CCAGGTGCCAGGCGTCATCTGTATTGACGTGAAAATTCTCTATGAAATAAACCGGCTCACGCGCCAGCAGCAGATAAGCCGGGCCGCGGTTTTTATGGTCGCTCGCACTGGGACCATAAGAGTTGTTAAGATCAAAGTGTCCGCTGAACCAATTGACGGGATTGTAGGCGTAGCCGAGCGCGTCGGCATATTTATAGAAAAGCGGTTCGTCCCACGTAAATCCATAATCGCGAAAAATGAACAGCCCGGCAATGAACGCGACGATAAGAAGAATAAAAATCGGCCTTTTCAAAAGACCGTTCGCGAATTTCATTTTCTTTGAGTAAGCCGCCGCGATTGACGTTCTTCCGCCTGCTGCATTTTGCGTTTCTCTTCTTCCGTCTCGGCTTCGAGCGGCGGAACGGAGGTCGGCTTGCCGTCATCATCGAGCGCGACGTAAACGAGATAAGCTGTGTTGGTATGAGTTCTCTCGCCGGTGATCGGATTCTCGGCCTGGACTTCCACTTGTGCTTCCATTGACGTGCGGCCCGCGTATGTGACCTCCGCATTCAGGATGACCAAATCGCTGATTTTGATCGGCTGGCGGAAGACCATCGAGTCAATGGCGACGGTGACGACGCGTCTTTGTGAGTGGCGCATACAAGCCAGCGCACCGGCTTCGTCCACTAATTTCATGATCCATCCGCCGTGGACGTTGCCCAAATTATTGGCGTGTTCCGGCTGCATAAGCTGTGCGATGGTGATGTGCGAGGCGCGTATGGGTTTTGCGGAAAGTGAGTCTGTCATAGTGTGCAATATGTGATGCGTAACTCGTAAATGGTAATTGGCGATTGTCAATCGAGGTCTTCGCGGAGTTCGCCGATGTCGAGCGGATGCAGGCGTTCGGGTTCGTCAAGCAGAACATCAATCTGTCCCTGAGTTAATTCTTTCATCATCGGGGGCAGGGGAACGGTCGCGGGCGGATAGACTTTTTGGGGCGCGGGTAGCGGCTCAAGTCGAGGTTTGAGCGTGGACGTCGCGCGTTTGCGAAGGATGCGCGGGTCGTTGGTCAAATAGCCGACGTAATATCCAAGTACAGAATACACTTCGCGCTTCGGCGTTACCCAGCCGATCCAGTCTCCGTTGCGGTTGAATAAATACGGGTATTCAAGAAATGCATCGGCGTCGCCTTTTGAATTGTAGATTGGAATGATTGCCATGACCGCCTCCTGATTTAGTCAATGTCATTATACGTCCAATAACGGTTGACGAAAAAGTTCCAAAGCATGACAATTCCGACGGCGATGGCAAGAGTGAGATTCCTTGCGAGGAATTCGGGAGAGAACGATGGCATGAGCTGCGCGCCTGTGAAGAAAATGATGAGCGGCGGTTCTGCGAAATGCAGGATCGGAATGCGAATGGCAACGCCAACAATGTTGACAATGAAGAACATGCCGAGCTGATGATGCAATTGTCGCGATCGCGAGTCCGGATACGTCCAATAACGATTCCAGATAAAGTTGCTGATCACCGCGCAGGTAAATGAAATTGTCCCGGCATAGACGAGCGGCATATCGAAGAAATGTGAAAGCAGGTTCGCCACGCCAAAGTCAATGACCGCACCAAATGCGCCAACGACCATGAATTTTAAAAAGCGCGTGCGTTCAGTTGGATTGGTGATAATAACGGTCATGCAATTTCCAGTTTTTGTTTGAAATACGGAATGGTCTTCGCGAGTCCTTCCTCGAGACTCACCTTCGGTTCCCAGCCGAGAATGGAGCGGGCGCGTGAAATATCGGGCTGCCGCCGCTGCGGATCGCGTTCGCTGCGCGCGTTCGGGATGAACGTGATCCCGGCTTTGTTTCCGACGACTTTATTTATGGTTTGGGCAAACTGGAACAGTGACATTTCAATCGGGTTACCAATGTTGACCGGCAAATGTTCGTTCGACATCAAAAGCCGTACGATGCCATCCACCAAATCGTCAACATAGCAGAATGAACGCGTTTGCTGGCCGTCGCCATAAACGGTCAGCGGCTGGTTGAGCAAAGCTTGTTTGAGCAGGTTCGGCAATGCGCGGCCATCTTCAAGGTCCATGCGCGGACCGTACGTGTTGAAGATGCGGACGATGCGTGTGTCCACGCTGTGCTGACGGTGGTATGCCATCGTCAGCGATTCGGCAAAACGTTTGGCTTCATCATAGACGGCACGTGTCCCGACCGGATCAACGTTACCGGGGTAGGTTTCGGCTTGCGGATGAACAAGCGGATCGCCGTAAATTTCGCTGGTCGAAGCCAAAAGAAATCGCGCTTTATGCGCTTTTGCAACACCAAGCGAATTGTGCGTTCCGAGTGCGCCGGCTTTCATCGTTTGGATTGGAAGATTGAAATAAGCCAATGGCGATTTTGGATTCGGGCTGGCGGGTGATGCAAAATGAAGAACAGCATCAACTTTTTTCTGCACGAAAATGTAGTTCGAAACATCGTGCTTGTAGAATGTGAACTTTTCGTTGCCCATCAAATGGGCGATGTTGTCGCGGCTGCCGGTGATGAAATTGTCGAGGCCGACAACTTCATGTCCATCAGCCAGCAGCCGGTCGGCAAGATGCGAGCCGAGAAAACCCGCTGCGCCTGTAATAAGAATTCGCATGATTACCTCGCGTTGTTTTTGTAGGTCACGTTTCAAACGTGACTACTCATTTCCAATCAATTGTTGTGATCAATCCATCACCGGTAATTTGATACGCTTGACCATTGCCACTATCTACCAACCATAAATTTCCTTGATAAACCAGCGCCAGAAAATCTCCGTTCTGGCCTTGGATCGGCTCGGGCGCCCAGACGGGTGTCTGCGGCTCGATGCCGGTCGAATCGGCGGACGGAAAAACCACGCGTCGGTTTGACCCGTCGCGGTCCATCACAACGACGCGGTATCGGCTCGTCTGGCTTTGATCTGGGAAGATCGCTTGCAGGTACGCAACTTGATAAGCTTTTTCCTGGCCGTTCATGCGCACCGGCGATGCGGATGGATAAGCAAACATCCCAACGTTTTGCGTCATGTCAACCGTGAAGTTGTTGACCAGCGAAGTCGCTTCAAGATCGAAGTACGGCGATTCTTCCGGCGTCACGGGGGCAGGCGCGGATGTGTGATTGACAAAGTAAATCGTCTTCGCATCGCCGCCCCAGACAATGGAAGGAACCCACGCCCAATCGCTGTGAGTCTCGAGCGGGGTGATGTCCAGCAATGGTGAAAGATAACCGCCGTTCTGTATAACAATTCCAATGCCATCCGGACGCGCATAAGCGATACGTCCATCCGGTGACATGGCAAATGACATGCCCCACCAACCATACACGCCGCCGCTGTTTGCGTCCATCACTTTTTGCGGCTGTCCGCCGATATTCACTTTGTAAAGATCGTTGTTGGCCTGCCAGCCGGGAGCCGTATTGCGCGGTTCGACCGTCGAATAGAAGACGGTTGTCGGTGAAGTTGGCGACCAAGCGGCAAAGTGTACCACGTTTGCCGCGTTCAGCCAGATGGGATTCGGCGTGGACGATTTTGTGCTGACAACCCATAACGTGTTGATTTGTTGATCTGCGGGCTTTTTAGATTTGCGCGTGAACAGTAAATAATTTCCATCCGGCGATAATGCAAAGATGCGTCCATCGAGATCGCCGGTGTTGACCAGCAGAGTCCGGTTCGCGGTGGATGTGTCCATGATCCACGCATTGCCGCCGGCGAGGTATGCGATCTTTCCCGGAATTGGAAGCGGCGCGAACGACGATTGTGCGCCCACCATGACGATTTCTGGAATCGGATTTTGCAGAATGACTGTTTTTACAACCGTCTTGCTGGTTTCGACTCCGTCTTCAAGCACGCGCTGATATGTGATTTCTTCCTGTCCATTGACGCCTGCCTGGACGAGTCGCTGCTGGCCTTCAGGCAGTGATTCATTCCGCACAACCTGTTGATCAAACGGAATGATTTGTGTTTCGGTTGTGAATTCATCTTTGACGCGCGTCAGCTTGATCGAATCGCCGTTGCTTAAAACGGTATAAAACGGCGGATCGGATTTATCGAGGTCGCCTGGCGTAATCCCGGCTTGCTGCAAAGCTTGCAACACCGTGCTGCCAGATTGAATTTCATAGTGCTGGGCCTTTCCGTCCGCGGTGATCGTGACGGAAATTTGAGTCTGCCCCGTTTGCGAAAGCTGACAACTTGAAAGAAGTAGGAAAGAAAGGATGATGAAAAGCTTATAGAAATATTTTCTTATTGCTCGCGCTTTATCCCCGTAAGAAAATAACATCTTTACCACTGGTATAATCCGAGCTTACTTGACGCGGCCAGTGACGGTCATCACGCCGTCAGCGATGGCGATGCTTTCTAAACGGAAGCCGGTCGCGGCGGGTCCGAGCGAGCCGGTGTATGCTTGTTGGATGAGTGAACTGACCGCCTCGTTGAGTCCCTGTGGAGCCGGAAGCGGTCCAAAGTCGGCTTGCGTAATATTGATTTGCGGCTGGCCGTTCGCGTCCACACTGACTTGCATTGTGATGCTGACGTTGGCAGTGAACATTCCTTGTTGAGCTTGCCCGTAGACTTGCATCTGTCCATTTTGCAGAAGGACTTGCGGGTTGGTGATGAGCGGATTGGGCTGTGAGTTCAAATAATTGGCAAGATATGATGTGAGCTGGCTTTCGGTAATGTGCAGCGTAATAGTCCCGCTTTGTGCGCCGGCGGTCGCGGCCTGCTCAACTTGATTGTGCAAACTTGTGGCGGCATCGGTTGAAACCGGGATCGGCGTTGACGGATAAGATGGTCCGCCGACAAAGATCGAACAGGCGAGCGTTGAAAGTACCAGAGCAATTATGGCAATAAAAATTTTCTTCTTCATTGATTCACTCATATGGTGGATTGATTGGGAGTTATTATAGCATGAGCGAAAACGAAACG
>JAJYOO010000229.1 GCA_021796155.1 Chloroflexota bacterium | reverse complement strand
TGGTGTTCGGCGGATTGAAACCCTGCCTCAATTCATGAAAGTCGGACACCTGCACTGCGCCAGGTGCAAGTGTAAATCCGACTTGCTCATCAGCGCGAAGCGCTTCCACGAACTGAGCTTGAAACTTTAGTTTTGCGCTGAATAGATGACGGTGTTTTTGCTTTGCGATAGGCGGGCGAATGGGATTCGATTTTTAACATAGCCTCATGGTCAAAGACCTTTTCACCGCAGTCGGGGCAATCGGAAAATTCAACTTTTGGAACGATATATGCACGCTCATTATACTTTCGAGTATAACCCAGCCGAATTCTGCTCGTGAACAAATGACCATCAAACTATTCGACTATTTGACTGCAAAACCTCCTCGCTGGCTTCACAGCCAATTCGCAGCCTTTTTATTTTTCTAAATCTAAATCTCCGATCCACATTGCCCATTCAATAGTTTTTAAGAGAACATCATCAGCAGTTATCAGCGGGATGGCTAATCTTCGTGCAAGGACAGCGTAACAGGCATCGTAAGCGGTAAGTTTATTCTCGTTTGCAAGTGTTAGTGCTTCTTCCATCAGCTCTGCAGTTGGGGTGGATTGAAGAGCAAGACCGTTTAAGCTCGCGAGGTCCGCAAGAGAATCCTCGATGGGGCGTTTGAATCGACGCGCGTATTTGAGAAGAATGTTGGCGCACTCGATGTAAAACAAATCAGGGACATGAAGTTCTGCGGGTATTTCATCAACAAGATGAGCAAATAGACTTTGAACTTTGTCGGAGAATTCTTCCGTGACGAACAGCTTGATTCCGACGCTTGCATCAATAACAAAGCGGATGGATTTGATCATCTTCCGCGGTCCTCACGTAACAATTCGAGAGTCGAAGGTGTATTTCGAGGAGGTTTGAAACGTCTGCGTTGAATAGATGCCAGTATTTTAGCTTGTTTTTTGCGGCGTTCTTCATTTTCAACGGCTTGTGAAAGCATGGTGATGACTTGCGCGCTGAGCGAGCGATTTCGTGCGTTGGCTAATTGTTGAAGTCGTTTATAGAGATCATCAGGCACACTGCGTACGTGTAAAGTATTCATGGTTTATTCCTTTCGGAAACAGTATAACATGGTTGGTTGCACTATGCAACCGGTTGGTTTCTGAAATTTCTCTCTTCTCGCATCATGCCTATTGTGTTAGCGCGCAGCGCTTCCACGAACTGAGCAGGGGATTTATCCCCGCGATGAAGGTGATTCAGAAAACGGGTGGAAGGGGATTGGGGAATTTGTTTGGTGGTTAGTTTGATAGTTTGATAGTCGCGTCGTTGTGGTTCGGCGGATTGAAACCCTGCCTCAATTCATGAAAGTCGGACACCTACACTTGCGCCAGGTGCAAGTGTAAATCCGACTTGCTCATCAGCGCGAAGCGCAGAAGCTGATGAAGACGATACAGAAGACCGGCGGCAGGGGATTGGGAAATTTGTTTGGGGGGGTAGTTGGGTAGTTAGATAGTTTGATTGTTAGATAGTTGCGTAGTTCTTCGGCGAGATGAATCTCTGCCGCAATTTAGGGAAGTCGGATAAATCCGACTCATTGTGCCAGCGCGAAGCGCTTGCATGAACTGAGCAGGGAATTTATTCCCGCGATGAAGACGATTCAGAAAATAGGCGACAGGGGATTGGGAAATTTGTTTGGATAAAGGCTTGTTAGCATGCCTTAGCCTAAAACAATTAATGTGTTGGCGACCAAGAAGGTTGCATATCATAACTGGATTGTACGGGCTTATTAAAGCACTTTACTAAACTTGAACCTGCATTTACATTCATGTTTAATGAATTGCTGTTTATAATGCAGATAGTATAATCTTCATTATTGCCCTCGACGAGTGCGATGTGTTGTCCATCGGGGGACCAAGTAGGATGAGCATTACCATCGAAAGCAAATGGATTATTCGTTAGACGTTTGATTTCTGAACCATCAGGTCTCATAAGATAAACTTGCCACCAACCCACCGTTTGATCCAAATCGTTTGCCGCAAATGCAATGTATTTTCCATCTGGAGACCAAGAGGGGTTTGAATACTTTCCGTAACATGTTGATGGAATACGTTTAAGGTTTGTTCCATCTGTATTTATAACAAAAATTCCCCATGCGCAATCACTAGACTTAGAAACAAAAGCAATTTGTTGCCCATCTGGTGACCAAGCTAGCGAGTACTCAGGAACCCCAAGATACATAAAATCCGCTTCAGTGTAGACTGGAAGAGAAATCGTACCAGAACCGTTAAGGCTGATAATCTGAATACTATAATTACTGAGGACATTTTGATCGGTATGTATATATGCGATGTGTTGTCCGTCAGGAGACCACACAGGTCCCGTATTACCCCCCGAAAATGTTAGCCGAGCAACGTTAGTGCCATCTGAGTTCATGGTGTAGACCTCGAAATTCTCGGTATTATTAGAAACATTGTGACGGTCCCGATCAGATGTGAAGGCGATACGTGTTCCATCGGGTGACCAATTGGGGAGCAGATCGGATGCAGAATTATCAGTTAGGCGTGTTATGCAAGAACCGTCAATGTTCATATCGTAGATTTGAAAATTACCACTCCGGTTTGATGCGAAAGCAATCTGTTCTCTTCCCAAACATTGAATCGATGGTCGTATGGAAGGAATAGGAGATGGCTGAACAGATGGAATAATTGCTTGCGTTAATAACGCAGGGCTAGTTTGAGTCTGAACTATCCCGCTTGGTAATAATGGTGAGGGTCCAACAGGGTTGAAAGGTCTAAGCCAAGCAAGCACTGCAACTATGAGACCAGCAAGTGTGATTAAAATTCCAATAACTCCAAGATGTTGGTTTTCCGATTTTTTCATTGAAGTTCACGAGTCAGATAGTACAAATTGTACGCTTGCTAATAGAAAAAAGCAATTGTGTTTCTCTCTTCTCGTTTCACATCCAATGTGTTGTTAACGTGACGAATCTCTTTTCAATAGCCCTCTCAACACCGCAAGAAATAGCATGATGTTTTCTTTGCGGCTCGAATATCCCATCAAGCTTTCTGTTGTTAAAAGAATCTCCATATCGAATCTGCGGGCTTGCTGCTCTTGAACTTTCCATACCACGCGCATAACGGATAAAGCACGACGAGTCCACCAGCCCAATAAAGATACATCACGGGCAATGACGTTCCATTTGCCGGGGCGATAATGTGGCTCGCGATTCCGAACAGATACAAATGCACAAGATAGAAAAAGAGTGCGGTTCTTCCGAAGACCAAAAGCGGCTTGCCCCATCCTTTGATGTTCTCGCCGATGCGTGAGAACAAATAAAGGAGGACTAAATCCACGCCGAGCGTGATGAAAATGTATGCCAGGCTTGGCGGGTATTTCGTTACGTTCAGAAAATCAATCCAATTCGATCCCTCGATGGGATGAATGTTTCCAAAGCCGTTCGCGAGACGCACAACGAAGAACAACGCGATGAAACTCACGCCGATCATCCACGCGCGACGCGAAGCGGATTCCGAATCCGCGACGACCCATCGTCCGAAGACAACTCCGAACAGCGTCAAACCGAGCCACGGAATCAACGGATAAAGTACATAGATGAAATCGGTATGTCCGGGTATCAGGAGTGCGCGGATCAATGGCGAATAAAGAACAGAGACTTGGCTTGGATCGGGTATAAAGATTTGCGTTATTATTACGGCGGCAACACTAACACCGATCAATATCCATGAATTGAGTTCGAGCAGCAGCGCACTGACGATCATCGTTGCGCCTAAACCATATAAGACTCCGAAGTAGATGAAGAATGGACTCCCGCCGCCGGGAATGTTGTCGCCCATTACCGCGCTCGTCGGACCGAGAAGCCAGACCGGCGCCTCAATGAAGATTTGAAGCAGGATCAATAATCCGCCGCGCAAAAGCAAATGGTTTCGGATCCGGTTCCCCGTCCAGCCCAGTTTGCGGCGCGAGTCGGCAAAGAGAAACATCCCGACGCCCATCAAAAAGAAAAATCCCGGCGCGCAGAAGTGAGTCACGAAGCGGGTCAAAAATGCCAGCGCAGATTGATATTGAGGCAGCGGCGCGCCCCAGAATTCGGATACGTGTACGTGCGCGATGAAATAGCTGGCGTGATCAATTGCCATGAGAATCATGATGAACCCCCTGAGTGCATCCAGATGAATTAGCCTTGACTCCTTGATTTTCTGGGACATATCAACCTTCCGCTGCCCTTCCCATTCGTTGGATTGTTTTTGCCGCCGCACATCGCAGGGAACATCGGTTACAGGATTCTTCCCGCTTGAGAAGCTTATTCGTCGTTTGGTTTTTCCTGCTGCGCCGGCGCGGTATTTCGAAGCGTCCTTGCCTTTTCCTGTAAATTCTTGAAATAATCCGTGTTGGTGATCTCATCTACCTGCCTGCCGCGCTTCACCTCGTCAACCTGGATGCGCAATTGCCGGATCTCATTTCTTAAGCTCTGCTCCTGGATGTATCCTTCCAGCGCCGCGGCTGCCAGGGATGAGAAGGACTCCATCAGTCGTTCGAGATTCCTGTCGAAGGGAATGATTTCCCGCTTCGAATTCAGGGCATTGATCAACTGGAATGCGCCCAATATTTTTCCTTCGCCGCCTTTTAGCGGGATCGTCAGGAACGAAATGGACTGATAGCTGTGCGTCCGGTCGAATGCGCGTATACTCGAAAAATCATAGTCCTTCGTTTCGTACGCGTCTTCGATGTTTACTGTATGGCCGGTGAGTGCCGCGTGGGCTGCCGCGTTGCGCTCATTTGGATTCCCCTGATCGTCGTATAAGTACAGACCGGGCAGGGTGATTTCCACGGGCGAGGTGCCTCCCATGCTGAGACGCAGCGTGTCGTTGTGCATGACCGCGAGTTCAAGTTGTTTTTCCCGAACCAGATACAACATTCCTGCGTCGGCTTTGCAAAATTTCCGC
>JAJYOO010000228.1 GCA_021796155.1 Chloroflexota bacterium | reverse complement strand
AAAATTGAGAAAGACCCGCAGAAGGCGCACGAGATGATTTTGAAAAACGCATCGGTGGATGAAATCTCCGCCGCGTATTTTGAAACGCTCAAAGAACAATTTGGCGATTCACTCGAACTGAGCGATGAATTCAAATGGGAATGGGTTTCGATTCCGCACATCTATCACACGCCGTTTTATGTGTATGCCTACGCATTCGGGCAATTGCTGGTGCTTTCGCTTTATCAGCAATTCAAGATCGAAGGCGATTCGTTCAAGCCAAAGTATCTGAAAATTTTGTCCACAGGCGGATCGGAAGCGCCTGCGACGATTCTTTCGGGCGCAGGGATTGATATCCGCTCAACAAAATTCTGGCAAGGCGGATTCGACGTGCTGGAAAAACTGGTGGGCGAATTGGAAAAGCTGAAATAAGCAAAACAAAAAAGAGCAGTGCAAAACTGTTCTTTTTTGTTTACCCGACCGTTGCTAAAGACAAACTAGGAAACCACAGTGAATTGCATAGGATTGGTGGGGTTGTATTTGATCTTGATCGTATCGCCCACGCGCGGGATGGCGATCTTGGAGACAATTGCCTCACCCGCAGTGCCGAAGGCAGCGCCGCCGATTGCGGGCGTGACCGTCAGCGTCAGCATGACGACTGGGTTCATGTTGATCAGCTTGCCGGTATCCTGGATGGCAACAACGACGGCAGTCGCATCCAGGCCGTCAGGATTCTGATACTGCTTCTGCATATCAATCCCGGCTTGTGCCTGGGCCATTGCATTGTCAACGTTGTCAACAAAATCCTGCCCCATCACGACTTTGTTGAGACCTTTCATCAACGGATTATTCAACATCTTATTAGCATTATCGAGCGCCTTCTGCGGGTCTTTCTCAATTTTTCGTCCGAACATTCTCTCTCCTTTTTTGGTTTGGATGCTCGGATGATAAGGCTGGTGGTTCGTTTGGTGTACCTTACCGAAGTACCAGTGATGCACTGGTATAAAAGTACTGGGCGCGTTTAATCGCACGGAATCTCTTCCGCGCATCACAAGATATCTCGCGTGGTTGTTTGGATTTTATGGAGAACTGAATGCGGAGGGCTTTGATCACTCCAAAATTTTTATCATGTTCAAACTCGACACTTCATACCCGATGCTTTCATATAAATTCCGCGCCACCTTGTTTGACGCGAAGACATGCAATCCAATGGACTGCATCCCCAGTTCGCGCGCCTTTTCTTCGATCAATAACATGATCTGTTTGCCATATCCCTTGCCGCGAAACTTTTCGTCAATCACCACGTCAAAGATAAAACCACTTTTCTTGGGACGATCCATTTCGGCGCGCAGCCAAATCAAACCAACTGCTTCGTCTCCATCATATAACGTGTAAAGATAGTGATCCCTGGTCTGCAGTCCCTGCGGCAAAAGCGACTCGGTCTGTTTGCGGGATTTCTCCAGCGCCTCGGACTCATCCCAGTATCCGGCCTTGACGTTATCCGCCGCATATTCGGGGATGAGACGCGCGTAGAAAGCTTCATATTCTGTTTGCGTCATGGGAACCAGTTTTGGCATAAAGCGGTCATCCTTTCTTATTTTTCATTATACTGAATCGGCTCGACTTCTCTCTTCTTCTCTTCTTTCTTTTTTCTCTCCCGCGCATAATAAAACGTCTCGCGCAGCTGCGGCGTGATCTGTCCCGATTCGCGGTAACCGATTCGCGTCCCGTGAAACTGCGTGAAGCGAAACCAGAATATCGAAGCGATATTTTTCCACAGAACGCGTTCACGCGCCGCGTGATACAAGTCGCTGAAAATATTCGTTGTTGTCAGCCGGACGAAATCATATAAGTTGAAATGCGCTTCGGGATGGATTTGTTTGAACGCCATCGCTTCGCGGCGATAACGATTGAACACGCCGTGCGGCGTCTCGTTGTGAACATGAACAATCTCCGCTTCGGCCACATATGCAATTGCGTATCCCTGCTCCTTGATTCGCTTCGCCCACGCCAAATCCTCCAACCCCGTCAGCGTTTCATCGTAATGATTTTTCTCCCACAAACTTTTTCTAATCGCCGCATTGGCGTTGTTGCAGAACGCCGTCGCCTGATTCAAATCACTCGCATTGGGATACCACTGATGGAAAATCTGCTGTTCAGAAAATTTTGCAGACGCAGGCCCGCGCTGTTTGCCGTATGTCAATGCGACGCGTTCATTTTCAAACGGACGAAGCAGAGTCTCCAGCCAATCCGGATAGACTGGATACACATGTGCGCTGGCAATGACGATAAATTCCCGCGTCGCGGCCCGGACCCCGAAATTGAGTGACCGTCCAAACGTAAACTCGTCTGACGGTATTCTCACAATCCGCACCCCGAACGACTCGGCAACCGAGACGGTTGAATCCGTCGAGCCTGAATCAACCAGAATGATCTCCACATCCTTGATCGTTTGATGTTGAATCCCCTCCAGCAAACGGCCGATATGTTTCTCTTCGTCATAAGCGCGGATGATAATGGAACATTTCATAATCGTTATATCATTGCAATGCGTGTTCTTCCGCCAAAACAATCTCCTCGCCAAGCTGGGATTGCTTCGGGGCTGGCCTCGATATGCTTCGCACTCGCCCGCCACCCTCGCAATGACATGCTACCAATTATTGTCTTTCTCATACCCCAACCTTAACAACAAATCACCTGCCACATCCTTGAAAGTCTTTTTATGCTCAGGCGTGAAATATTTTTTCCACTCGCCGGTTTTGCCTGAACGGAAGGTCGGGGATTTGTCTGGATTGATGGATAATTCAAGAAAATCGCGAACTGTATCGCGGGGGATCGCCAGCGGAACGCGTGCGAGAAAATGGTCAATAATTTTGTTCAAAGTCGCGGCGCGGTCATTGATCAAGTCTTCGAAATGAATCTTCATCACTTGGGGATGATCGAGCCAGCCGAGATATGGCGCAAAGCGTTCAGCAATATTTGGAAACTCTATATCTAATTCGGGTCGGCCCAAAATGCTGACTTTGAGCCGTGCGTCGAAATCAGGGAGCGATTGATAATAATCATGATGAACGTGGCGTGCCTCCATGTCGGTCACATAAAAGACATGCGAAACAGCCACATCGCGCGGGTCACGGAAGATAAAGTACGGGATAAAGTCAGGCTTGATTAAACGGTCAACCGCTTCGGGTCGGGCGAAGAGGTGCGCCGAGGCAACATCGCGCGGGCGAAGAGAATCCAGCCAGTCAAGCGCCTGTTCGGGTGTGCGTTTGCGTCCACTTTCGCCTTCGTATTCCGCATAAAAAGAATGCAGGCGCATCGAAAATGGTGCGACCTTCGAGAAACCAAGCAGGATTTGGTCGAGCAGGTGTGTGCCGCTTTTGGGAAACGAAACACTTAAGAGAACCGGCCAGCCACTTTGCGGCGCCGCAACATTCGCAAAGCGAACACGCTGATAGCTTTTTTCGGTTTGATAAATTGCAGAACGAAGAACAGATTTGACGGCCATGCGACAATTGAAATCGAAGGAAAATATTCTATGGTTCCAGCGGGTCGAATTATATCTTAGCGGCTGCGGTCGAAGCAGGCAGCGCGTTCGATTTTGCTTGCAGAGTATGACGCTGAATTTGTAAAAAAGCGCGCGTGAAATTTTTACGTAAGGAAAAGAATCGAGACTCCGATCATTGCCAGGATCGTGCCGGCAACGGCCTGCCATTCAAGTTTTTCATTGGAAAAGAAATGGCTGATCGGCAGCATAAAGATTGGTGAGAGCGATGTAAGTACGCTGGCGACGCCGACCGGGGAATTCTGGACTGCAAGCAATGAAAGCGAAACGCCAATCACCGGTCCAACCAGGGCAGCCAGTGCGAGCAGTTTGAACGCGGATGGATTATTCTGCAGCGCCTGGATGGTTTTTCCTCCTTGTCTTTGCAAAAGAGTCATAAGCCATAATGCAAGGACAGCCGCCAGCATCCGGATGACGTTCCCGCCGATGGGTGAAAAGTTTCCCAGCATCCCTTGTTTTGAAAAGACCAGCCCGGTTGCCTGCCCAAGCGCGGCCAGAATTCCAAACAAAATGCCGGCGATCGACAAACGAATCGCCGACTTGTTTCCATTGCCCTGCTCCAGAATGACCCAGATGATTCCAGCCAATGTCAAAGCGATGCCAACGATTTGGCCGAGGCGCAAAGATTCGCCGAACAACAGCCACGCTTCCAGCGCACTGAAAATCGTCGAAAGGCTGAGCAACAACATTCCCAACCGCGGCCCGACCATCAAATAGGATTGAAATAAAAACGCATCGCCGAGCGCGAGACCAACGATTCCCGAAAGCGACAGCCACATCCATCTTTGCGATTCGGCGCCAACCGGCAATGGCTGACGATACAAAATAAGATTCAGGGTTACCAAAAAGAGCAGTGCAAAAGCCACGCGCGTCCGATTCGAGATAACCGAGCCGACCTGCTGCCCAGCTTTGGTAATGATGACTGCGTTGATTGCAAAGAACAATGAAGTAAGAAGCCCCGCGATTTCACCGATGTAAGTCATGTTGTTTTATCTTTTTCCTGTGCTCAAAAATTTATTGATATTTAGAAAAGCAAATGGATAGCTCGCAAGCTAACTGCATAACCCTGTAAAGAACCACAGCAGCCCCAAATAATTCACGATTATCCCGCCTAGGATCAGAAGGCGCATTGCGCCTGAAACATATTCACCTGCCGCCAACGCCAGAAGTGCCATGAGTGGGATTATTAAATCCATCAGAAAGCGGTACCCTAGGATCTCGTTTCCGGTATTGAAGTAAGAGAGCAAAGGAATAAGCAACAAAGCTACAGATGTCCAGGCTCCCCATACCCAGGGTTGATGCTTCCATGCCCGGTATAAATAAACAAGTGCTGGGGTTGTAATAAAGATGCTTAGGCCGCGCGGTGTAGACCAGAATCCGCAATTGGAATTCCAGATGGGAACAGCGAAGAGCATGCTTTGTATATTACGT
>JAJYOO010000227.1 GCA_021796155.1 Chloroflexota bacterium | reverse complement strand
GGGCGAGGACGCGTTGCGCGGCATACAGATCGCAATGTCTGATAAAGGCCAAGTGTTCGGACATTCCATCGAGCTGGTTCAGCAGGACGACCAATGCTCGCAAAGCGGCGGCAGCGCGGGTGCCCAAGCATTGGCAGCGAACAAGCAAATCGTCGGGGTGATCGGCGCGACGTGTTCGATTAGTTCGCAAGCCGCGGCTGGAATCTTGTCCGACGCGGGATATGTAATGATCTCACCGTCCAGCACACAACCATCACTGACCGATCCGCACGCACATCCGGTTGGTTTTCTGCGGACCGCCTACAACGACGGTGACCAAGCCGCTGTCGTAGCAAAGTTTGCATATACCGTGCTCGGCATAAAAAGTATGGTAACGGTCAGCGATACAAGCGATGACTCAAATCAATTGGCGTTGGCAGCCTGTCAGGATTTCATAAACCTCGGGGGCAAATGCCCGCTTCAAGTCCAGCTTATGCCCGGCCAGGATCCCACATCCGCGCTGCAAAACATTGCAGCAGCCCAGCCGGATGTTGTTTTCCTTCCGGATGAGCCAACGGTCGGAACCGTAATCACGAACGGACTCGCGAAGATCGGCATGTCCAATGTGACATTGATTGGCTCCTACAACTTGATGACCAAAGATTTCATTGCTGCGACCCAGCCCAATTCGAGCATCATGTATTTTTCTGGGCCGGCAATGCAAAACGATCCGCCAGACTTTCTGCAAAAATACAAAAATAAATTTGGAGAAAATCCAATCGCGTCCGACCATTTACAGGCCTACGATGCAGCACTCCTGCTGTTTGCCGCAATCGAACGCGTGGCTGTTCCAGTTTCATCCATGGACAATAGCATTGCCATCCCGCGTCAGGCATTACGAGCGGCGCTCTATTCACTGCAAAATATGAACGGCGCAAGCGGACATCTTGCCTGCAGGCCCACCGGCGACTGCGCCCAGATTTCGACGGTGATTTATCAATTCGCCACTGATACCTTCAAACCGATCTTTCCATAGCAGTCAGCCAACTGATTCGAGATACAATGAGTTCATCGCCAAGGAGAATGAAATGAAACGCTACTTACTATTCGTGACCCTCATAATCGCCAGCATGATCCTATCGGCCTGCGGCGGGATGGTAAGCTATACCTGCACCGATCAGCTTGGATGTGTAACCATTGGCAGCGGCGAAAACATCAAGATCGCCACGCTGCTTACGATGAGCGGAGCGAATCGACCTTATGGAGTTGATGCGGAACGCGGCGTCGAAATCGCCATCGCGGATTCCGGAAATCTGCTCGGACACAAGATCGAACTGGTCCAGGCGGACGATCAATGTGACGCAAAAGCCGGGGATGCCGCCGCGGCCCAACTCGCGGCTGACAAACAAATCGTCGGCGTGATCGGCGCGACCTGTTCCAGTGTATCTGTGCTCGCTGCGAAAACGCTTACCGATGCGGGCATGGTGTTGATCTCGCCGTCCAGCACCGCACCGTCGCTGACCGATCCGGCATCTCATCAAGCTGGATTCTTCCGCGCGATCTACAACGACAAAGCGCAGGGCAAAGCAGTGGCGGAATTCGCTTACAACGTTTTAGGATTGCGCCGCATGTTGACTTTCCATGATGGGACAGCGTATCCCGAACAGCTTCAGCAAGCCGCATGCGACAACTTCGAAGCATTGGGAGGCAAATGTGTTGCCCAAATTGATTTGACATCTAATCCCGATGTCCTTAGCGATTTGCAGACGGCGGATAGCCCCGATGTGATCTATTATCCGGTCTACACCAAGGATGGAGTCAACATCACAGAAACAGTCGTTCACAGCCCGGACAACAAGGCTGTTTTGATCAGTTCCGATGGACTGTTGAGCAAGGATTTTATCCAACAGACCGAGCCGGTCTCCGAAGGCATGTATTTATCAGGCCCCGCACCGGTTTCGGAATCACAGACATTCGTACAAAAATATAAATCGCGCTATGGCGAAGATCCAATTGCGTCATACCATCTTCAAGGTTATGATGCCGCTAATATGCTGTTCTATGCGATCCAGCAGTCCGCGCAGGTGGTTGGCGATAAGCTTTACATCCAGCGCCAGAAATTGCGCGATGCGCTTTATAAGATGCGTAACATTCAAGGACTAAGCACCACAATTACTTGTTCCGCCGACGGAGATTGCGCGCAGCCGAACATCGAAATCTTCCAGGTCGTGAACGATGACTTCAAGCCGGTTTATCCGTAACCCGATTATGCTTCAAACAATGTAATACCCAATTCAAATGCCTACTGCTGAAATCATTACCATCGGTACCGAAATATTACTCGGCGAAATCGTTGACACCAATACGCGTCATATCGCATTGACGCTTCGCGATCTGGGCGTGGACCTTTATCGCACGATCACGATTGGCGATAATGCAGAGCGCATCGCCTCCGCAATCCGCGATTCGTTGCAACACGCCGAGATCATCATCACAACCGGCGGCCTCGGCCCAACCGTGGACGATCCAACGCGTGAAGCGGTTGCAAAAGCAGTTGGTGTCGAAACAGAATTCCGCGAAGAGCTTTGGGATCAGGTCGTCGAGACCATTTCGCGTTACGGACGAAAACCAGCAGAGAATCAAAGACGCCAGGCAATGATTCCAAAAGGTGCCATCGGCGTGAAAAACCCGGTTGGCACCGCGCCCGCTTTCATCGTCGAATTCCCCTCGCCCCCCTCTTTCTCTCCCCCCATTTTCGGGGAAAATGAGGGGAGACGGAGGGGGGCTATCATCTCCCTGCCGGGTGTCCCAAATGAAATGGAATATATTCTGCACGAGTCAATTATCCCGTATCTTCAAAAGCGATTCGATTTGCGAGATGTGATCAAAGTCCGCGTGCTGCATTGCTCTGGCTTGGGTGAAGGCACGATTGACGAAAAAATTGCTGATCTTGAAACACTTGCCAATCCAACCGTTGGTCTGGCCGCACACACCGGCGTTGTGGATGTGCGCGTCGCAGCCAAAGCCGCCAGCGAATCCGAAGCAATCAAAATGATTGATGAGATCGAGCGGCAAGTTCGCGAACGGCTCGGTGACGTGGTCTTTGGCATTGACCAGGATCGGCTCGAAGATGTTGTATTGACCGCGGTTGCAAAACGCGGCTGGACTTTGACTGCCATCGAATCTGGACTAGACGGATTGCTAGCGCGCAAGATTTCGCACACCGCTTCCATCCCGGACCTCTCACCCACCGCCCTCATGGACGCTTTGCGTGTCGCCCGAGCTGAATCCAAAGCCGACGTCGCTTTGGGCGTCTCCGTTTACATGGATGAGCGCTCCGCTGAAATGGCGATGATCACGCCGCACGGCGAAAAAACTCATCGCATCACGTATGGCGGACCGCCGCGCAGCCTGCCGCGTTGGGCAATGAATCTCGCGCTTAATTGGCTGCGAAATATCGCGCAGGAAAAAGAATGATGTCGAAGCCGCGCCGCAAAAATTCCAGATGGGCAATCGTAGCATGGAGCTTGAACGGTCTCGGCTTGATCGCGTTACTACTTGTGCTCGCGTTATATTGGACGCGTCCATCCTCGCACGCAGCCGCGGCTGAATTCGTTGATCCGCAAGGGACGCCGTACCCAACCATTACGCCCGCGCCGACAATTTATTATCTGCCGACCATCACGCCAAATCCGCTTTCGACGCAAATTGTTGAAACAACGGCCACACCTTTTTATCTGGCAAACGGCCCAAAGCCGACCGTTATCGGCTTTTCCGTCTCAGGTCGACCGATTGAAGTTTATACATTTGGGCAGGGCGAACAACAGCGGATGATCGTGGCCGGAATTCACGGCGGCTATGAATGGAACACGATTGCGCTCGCTGACCAATTGATAACATTGGTCAATGAGCATCCCGAATTAATTCCAAGCAATGTGACACTTTATATTTTGCCCGACCTGAATCCCGACGGCGACGCGCGCAGCCACGACCAATATGGACGCGTCAACGCACACGGCGTGGACTTGAACCGCAACTTTCCAATCAATTGGTCCGCCACCTGGAATCGCAGCGGATGTTATGATTTGACAACAACGACCGGTGGCACTGGCCCGGCGTCCGAGCCGGAGACGCGCATCCTGATGAATTTTTTGAATACACATAAAATCGAAGCGCTGATCAGTTATCATTCCGCCGCGCTCGGGATTTTTCCCGGTGGGACTCCTTGGGACTCAGCTTCAAAAAAGTTGGCACAGGAAATTGCGAACGTTACCAATTATCCATATCCGCCGATTGACACGGGCTGTGTTTACACCGGCACATTGGCGGATTACGCCGTTTCGGTCGGCGCCGCCGCGGTGGACATGGAACTGACGAATCATCAAGACACCGATTACGTTATGAATGTACGCGTGCTCAATGTGCTGGTAAACTTTAGCAAATAATCATTGTCATGCATTCAGAGAATTTATTTGCTATCTTTTTTATTTTGTTTGCAGTTGGGTTTATAGTATATCAGTGGTATCTTGTTTGGTTTAAACCAGCAAAATACCACGAGATGGTAATCAAAGGATATCAAAAACTTCCAAAGTGGTATCCCCTTCGAGTTCTGAATATACATTGGTACGAAAGTGATATTTCAATTTGGGTTATAAGGGTAATAATTTCAATCCCATTCATTGTTTTATTATCTGCAGGAATCCATTCGCTATTTTCTTTTTTGGCTGAATCAGCAAAATAATGAGGAGCATTATGAAAACAGTTGACATTTTGTTAACCAACACTCTCGTCCTTACAATGGACGAGCAAATGAATCAATACAATCCCGGTGCGGTGGCAGTGACCGGCGATAGCATCGTCGCCGTGGGACCGGAAGCTGAAATCAAAAAGGAATACAGCGGAAAAGAAACAATTGACTGCGGCGGCAAAGTCTTGATGCCCGGACTAGTCAACGCACATACACACGTTCCAATGACTCTTCTGCAAACAAAATAAA
>JAJYOO010000226.1 GCA_021796155.1 Chloroflexota bacterium | reverse complement strand
TGCCCCTACAAATTTAAATGCTTCATCCCCGATACATTTCGAAGAAACCAGAAGGACAGCCGACGCGCGGCAAGACCGCATCGAATCGACTCCGCCGCGTCGACAACTTCATCCTGCTCTATGAGCCGTCGCTTCTCACGCGGACTGATGGCGGCTTTGGCGATTCTTTATTCGTTGACCTCGGCTACGGCTTTGACCCGCGCACCACGCTTGAATCCGCTGCGCGTTTTCGACGCGCGAATCCAAACCTGAAAATTTTGGGCGTTGAAATTGATCAAGACCGCGTGGATGCCGCGTTGCCTTTTGCAGATGAAAAAACATTTTTCAGGTTGGGCGGATTCAATTTGCCGTTGAAAGAAAACGAAATCGTCCGACTCATTCGCGCTTTCAATGTTCTTCGTCAATATGAAGAAAAAGATTTTGCTCCAGCATATGAACGTTTAGCGCAATATGTTCTGCCCAGCGGATTAATGATTGAAGGCACATCGAATCCGTTTGGAAGTATTTGGGCGGCAAACTTGGCGAGAAAAATGGATGACGGGTCATGGAAGATGGAAGCGCTCGTTTTCAGCACGAATTTTCGTTTGGGTTTCGAAGTCGAGGAATTTCAAACCATCCTGCCAAAGAATTTCATTCATCACATGATGCCCGGCGAAAAAATTTATGATTTCTTCGAGGCATGGAAACGTTCCGCTGCAGAGACAATCTCCGCCAAAGTCTACGGACTGCGTCAATGGTTTGGAGCAACTGCTCAAAGCCTTGCAGAGCGCGGATATAAAGTAAATCTACAAAAGAAGTGGTTATCTAAAGGTTGGCTGATCTGGGAACAATGAACTTTTCCTAACTCAAAGGACACAACGGACACGAAGGAGAAAGAACTTTACCTTTGCGCACTTGGTGTCCTTTGTGTTTAAAAGGTCTCTTGTTATACTTCCGCTTAATGAGCGGCGAAAACATCATTGTCGTTGAGCGATTCATCATTATCTCACTGCTGATTGCGTCAGCAGTAGCTGTTGCCGCGCGCCGGCTGCGACTGCCCTACACAGTGGGACTGGTATTAATTGGCCTCGCGGTAACATTGCTCTCGCCGCTTGAAATTCAAATTTCACCACAAATCATTTTGGCGTTGCTCGTTCCGCCGCTGGTATTCGAGGCTGCGTTTCACATCCGCATTGACGATTTGCGTCGCGACTTCTGGCTCATTCTTTTGTTAGCCGTACCGGGCGTGATTCTCACAACGCTGCTGGTCGGTTGGCTGGTGGCTCAAGGAACTGGACTCGCCATTCAAATCACTTTGGTTTTCGGTGCAATCGTCTCCGCAACGGACCCAGTTGCAGTCGTAGCGTTATTCCGGCGTTTGGGCGCGCCGCGCAGACTTCAAGTCCTGCTCGAAGGCGAAAGCTTGTTCAACGATGGGACAGCCATCGTGATGTTCAGCTTGATGGTTTCCATTGCGTCCGCCGGTGCGTTCAGTTGGACAAGCGGCGTAGCCCAGTTCATCACCATCGCAGGCGGCGGATTGGTTGTGGGCATCCTTTTGGGAATGCTCATTTCACAATTCATTGGCCGCATTGACGATCCATTGGTCGAAACAACATTAACAGTTGTACTGGCATTCGGTTCCTATCTCGTCGCTGAGTCGCTTGGTGTCAGCGGCGTGCTGGCCGTTGTCGCAGCAGGCATCGTCAATGGGAATGCCGGGCCAAGTGGCATGTCACCCACCACGCGCGTGGTTGTCTTCAATTTCTGGGAGACCGCTGCATTCCTTGCCAACTCATTCATCTTCCTGCTCATCGGTTTGACAATTAACCTGAACACGCTTTTTGCAAACTGGCAGGCAATCGGTTGGGCCATCCTCGCCGTGCTGGTTGCGCGCGCGGTCAGCATTTATGGCTTTTCGATTTTTGGCCGCGAGATTCCGCCGAACTGGAAACATGTTTTATATTGGGGAGGCTTGCGCGGTGCGATTGCGTTGGCATTGGCACTCAGTTTGCCCGAGACAGGAAATCTATTTTCAATTGCACGCGAGCCATTGCAAGCCATGACCTTTGGCGTTGTGCTTTTTACGTTGCTAGTGCAAGGCTTTACAACAGACTGGCTCACGAAGAAGCTCAAGATCGTCCAACGCACGCACTATCAAGACGAATACGAACGCCGCCACGCGCGCTTTGTTGCCTGGCGCGCCGCACAGGATTATTTGCGGCGATTGAATCAACAAGGACTTCTCTCCGAACATACATGGCAACGGCTTTCACCACTGATGGAACGACAAAGTGGCGCGCTTGTGGAAGCGGTCAAAGAAATCATCACATCCGATCCAAATGTCGAAGCGGAAGAATTGGATACAGCGCGCCGCGAAGCTTTACGCGCGCAGCGTTCGGCATTGATGGGACTTTTGCGTGATAACGTCGTTTCAGAAGAAACATATTCGCAACTCGTCGGCGAAGTGGACGCGGCGCTCACCGAGGAAAGTTTGTCATGGCCCGAACTTTTGCGAAGCAGTGCCGCGCCTTCCTTGCCCATCTCAAAACTAATGGTCGCTGTGGTTCAAAAACAGGATGACGAGAACGCGACCAGCGTTTTAACCAATATGGGATTCCCACTGGATCATCTTCCAAGCTCCGGCGGATTTTTGAATCATCATAACGTGACACTGTTGATCGGGCTTCCGGCTGGCCGCGAGGAAATCGTGGTCAATGCTTTACGCCGCGCTTGCCGCGGACGCGTGGATTTTGCTCCAGCAAATTTATCGACTGACCTTCCCATCACGCCAAAAGAAGTGACTGTATCGAAAGCCACCATTTTCACCTTCGACGTTGAAGCCTACGAGGAATTCTGAAATGATGAAAATGATCGTTGTCATTCTTCATAACACAGACGGAGAAGACACGCTTCAATCTTTGACGCAGGCTGGTTTTCGCGTGACGCGCGTGGCTGCCACTGGAGGCTTCCTCCGACGCGGCAACGCCACGTTGTTGATTGGCGTGGACGAAAAACAAGTCCCCGACGCAATGCAAATTTTGCGCGAACATTCCGCACCCGCGATTGATCCCGGTCAAAAACGCGCAACGGTTTTTGTCTTGAAGGTTGACCAGTTTGAACAGATTTAACGTGCTGGTCGAGCAGGCGGCGGGTCTCGATATGCGCTTCGCACTACTCGACCATCGCCGCCGTATCGAGATCAAGCGACAAGTTCGCAACCTTGACATCATTTAACGGCGATCCGCTCAAAATCCAGGAAACGAAGCGGACTTATAATTGAAGGAGGAGACCAAATGTCCAATCCTAATCCCGATTTTGTTAACTTCCTGCGTTCTTATCCTTCTTATCCAACCACGCACATCATTGACGATTTGCGCGCCACCGAATACGCGCGGCTCGACGTGGGCGAACATATTTATCTCGATTACACCGGCGGCGGATTGTATGCCGAAACGCAGGTACGGCGCCATCACAAGTTATTGAGCGAACATGTCTTCGGCAATCCGCATTCGTCGAATCCAAGTTCGCAGGCTGCGACACAACTCGTTGAACACGCGCGCGCTTATGTGCTGAAATTCTTCAATGCCAACCCTGACGAATACGATGTGATCTTCACTGCCAATGCCAGCGGAGCGTTGAAGCTCGTTGGCGAGTCGTATCCATTTGCGAAGGGCGGACATTATTTGTTGACATTCGATAATCACAATTCGGTGAATGGGATTCGGGAATTCGCACACGCCCGCGGCGCGGAGGTGACTTATATTCCGGTCGCGCTGCCCGACATGCGCGTCGACGCTTCATCCCTCGATGGATATTTGGCGCGTGGACAAAAAGGCGCACATAATCTTTTTGCTTTTCCCGCCCAATCGAACTTCTCCGGAGTCCAGCATCCGCTTGAATGGGTCGAGAAGGCGCACGCCACAGGTTGGGACGTTTTGCTCGACGCCGCAGCTTTTGCTCCAACAAATTTGCTTGACCTGCGCCTCGTCAAACCTGATTTTGTTCCACTATCGTTCTATAAAATGTTCGGTTATCCAACCGGCATCGGCGCGTTGATCGCACACAAAGGAGCGTTGGCAAAATTGCATCGTCCGTGGTTTGCAGGCGGGACGATCACTGTCGTTTCTGTGCAAGGCGATAAATTTTATATGGCCGATGGTCACACCGCCTTTGAAGACGGCACGCCCGATTATTTGAACATCCCCGCGGTCGAGATAGGGCTCAAGCATCTTGAGTCGATTGGCTATGACGTGATCCATGAACGCGTGATGTGTCTCACCGGCTGGCTGTTGGATAATTTATCTCAAATGAAACACAGCACAGGCGAACCGCTGGTACGCATCTATGGCCCGACGAACATCGAAGCACGCGGCGGGACTATGACAGCGAATTTCTTCGACAAAGACGGCAAAGCCATTGACCATCGCTTTATCGAAAGCGAAGCCAACAAAGTCAATATCTCATTGCGGACGGGCTGTTTCTGTAATCCCGGCGCGGGCGAAGTGGCGCTTGGACTCTCGCGCGTCGAGTTGGATGTGTGCTTCACCAAGCCGCATCATGAAGACCGCTTGAGCATTGACGACTTCCGTTTGTGTTTCGATGGCAAATCCACTGGCGCAGTGAGAATTTCCGTGGGCATGGCATCGAACTTCAACGATGTGCAGGCTTTCTTGAGTTTTGCGAGAGGGCTGTTGGGGTAAATAGAAGGATGAAGCAGAAATTCGTTATTGATAATGTGCCTATTACATTAAATCTGACTTTTATGCAGCTCGAAAATTCGCTTATTGATGTTACATGTTTCGAAGATGCCTGGCATCAATATATGGCTTCTGGTGTTAGGTTTATCGAACTCGAAGGAACAACCGAAGACGGCCAAAAAATCGCTAATAAGTTTCAAGTAATTAACCCGAGTTGCTACCTACCAAAGGAAGTTGATGCTGCAGGCGAGCACAAAAAGTGCGACTTTGATTTCAAAACCTTTGGCGGTGACAGCATGAATGGATTTGGGCAATAAACG
>JAJYOO010000225.1 GCA_021796155.1 Chloroflexota bacterium | reverse complement strand
GAAGAAACTTATTCTCATCATGCGGAGCATTGGCGGAAATCATGCCGGTGATAACCTTGCTGATGGCCTGTGCATTGCCGATTAAATAGCTGCGTTCCTGATTCAGATAGTAATTTTGAAGGATCGCCAACAGTACCGCGCCTAACGCAACCGCCGCGATCAAGGCGATTCCTGCAAAGCTCAGTGACAGACGCGACCGAATGGATCTAAATAGCATCGTGCCTCCGAAAGAAATTAAAGGTTAACCCATTCGACGCGGCTGTCAAGGCCAAACTCTCACTCTATTTCGTGATAAAAGCGGGAGACGTATAAACTAGCACATCGGCAATATAGCGATCACCCGACTTCCTGCCCCAGACTGTGATCGAACTAGATTGACCAATGTCAGCCAACGATCCCGATTCCACAACTTGCTGGATTTTCTGACCAGATGGCGGCGGGCCATTGAACTGTTCCATCGTCGTGTCATGATAGATTGTGGTCTGGGTAGTAACAACAACTTCAACAACCGGCCCGCTGTGGCTGGCTGAGGTATGCACCTGGCCGGATGAATCCTTCATGACCGACATCTGCACGTTTCCGGTGCCGACGAAGATGCTGTTATCCTGGCGGTGGTCAAAGATACCGCGCACGTCGGCGGGCGTTTGTGGTAATTCCTTGGCTGGCAAGATATCACCGGGTCCGATCCTGATTGATGTCTTGCCGCCAAGGCCCGTCAACACTTGTGGCCCGCCCGACGACAGTCCGGGCAAACCCTGACCGTTTAGCAATCGTCCGCCAACGAATGCCGCGCCCGCCAGCAACAGAATGAGGACGATGCCACCGATGATATAAGGCAGTTTGGACTTGCGTGGGGTTGGTGCAGGTGTTTCTTGTGATTCCATTTTCAAAGCTCCTTTGATTTTTAAATTCTTCTTAATCTGTTATTGCCCGATCACGGGTGGAGGCGTATAAACGAGCACATTTGCGATGTAGCGGTCGCCTGTCTTCCTGCCCCATACCGTGATCATACTTAATTGGCCTATCTCGTTCATCGTTCCCGATTCCACCACCTGACGGATTTGCTGGCCCTCGTCCAGCAGGTGATGGATTGACTGGCCGCTATATTGCTGCTGCGTTACGTCTTTGTAGATTTTAGTTTGGGTCGTGACCACCACCTCGATGACCGGTCCGCTGTGACTCAAGGTTACATGCACATTTCCGCTCGCGTCTCGCCCTTTGGAGCCGGTTATATTTCCAGTCCCAACAAAGATGCTGTTGTCCTGGCGATGGTCGAAGATTCCGTTCACATCAGCAGGCGTCTGCGGTAGTTCCTTGGCTGGCAGGATTTGCTGATTGGGGCTGCGCGCCCCGCTAAATGAAAATCCGGGAATCCCCTCACCGTTCAACAGCCGTCCGCCGACGAATGCCGCGCCGCCCAGCAACAGCACAAGCAGGACGATTCCGCCAATGATGAGAATAAGTTTCTTCATGGTATGTCTCCAAAATTAGTAATCAGTTATCAGTGAACAGTCCTCAGCGACTGACATACTAATAACTGATTACTGATCACTGACTCACTCGTACCTCAACGCTTCGATTGGATCGAGCTGCGAAGCGCGTAATGCCGGATAAAGGCCGAAGATCAGTCCAGTCACAAGCGAGACACCAAATGCAAGCGGAACACTGTTCGGATCAAGCAGCGCGACGCCTTGATTCAAAGAAGCCGCGATGGGAACCGTCAATATCCCGACGGCGATTCCAAGCAAGCCGCCTCCCGCGCTCAGCAGAACGGCTTCCAATAAAAATTGCGCGACCACATCGCGACCGCGTGCACCGACCGCCATCCGCACGCCAATCTCGCGCGTACGTTCGCTCACGCTGACCAGCATCACATTCATGATGCCGATGCCGCCAACGACTAGCGAGACAATTGCCAATGCGGTGAGCAGCAATGAAAACGTTGCCGCGGATTGCTGCTGCGCGCCCAGCACATCCTGTTTGGTGGTCATGTGAAAATCGTCGGCGTATTTGCCGTCCGGTCCCTGCGTGATGCCGTGACGCTGACGAAGGTATGTTGCGATCTCTGCTTTGGCTTCTTCCATTTTCGATTCATCGGTTACGTGCGCGATGATCGTCACCCACGGTTCGGTATCGAATAAATTTTGAATGGCAAAGCTGACCGGCAGGAAGAGGCCCTGATTTGGGCGCGTGTTGATACGGTCTTCCACGTTCACTGCTTCCAGATTGGCTAATACACCGATCACCTGACACGGCTTCCGATTGACCCAGACCGTTTGTCCAATTGGATTATCGCCTTCGAACAAATCCAGCGCGGTTTGATAGCCAATCACACAAACATTATCACCGTCCAGCACCTCCGCATCTGTAAAGAATCTTCCCTGTCCGATAAAAGCTTGCGGCGTGAGTGGTTTATTGGCGGGCCAGCCAACGGGCTGAACTTGTCCTTGCGAGATCACGCTCAATAATGCTCCCGCGTCTGTTCCTTGAAAGGACAAGTTATCTTCTGTCACACGCCCATAACGCAATTTGGCTGAACCGCTGACAGTCATCTCGGCGCGGTCCACCAGCGGAACTGCGCTTGGCATACCCAGTCCATCTTCATATGTCAGCGTTTTTCCAACCGCTTGCATTTGTCCGTTCTTCAACTGAAGGTCCTGGTCAATCTGGATTTGATCCGAGCCGAGAAAACGGAAATTGGCATTCACCGCCGCGCGTGCGCCATTTCCTAAAGCTAACGTTGCAATGACCGATGCCACGCCGATGACAATGCCAAGCGTCGTAAGCGTCGTTCGCAGTGCGTTACTGCTGATGCCGCGCAGCGCGGTGAGCAATGTATTAAGCGGTGACATGATTCATATTTCCATTCACGATTTCGCCGTCCTGCATGTGGAGAATACGTCCCGCGTGCGCCGCCACTTTTGCATCATGCGTCACCATCAGGATCGTGTGCCCTTCCGCACATAATTCAACAAGCAGGTTCATGATTTCCGCGCCTGTTTTACTGTCAAGATTACCGGTCGGTTCGTCTGCGAGAATCAATGCAGGATTGGTCACCAGCGCGCGGGCGATGGCGACGCGCTGGCGTTCACCGCCGGATAATTCATTGGGACGGTGCTGGACGCGGGACATCAACCCGACGCGTCCAAGCGCCTCTGCAGCCTGCTTGTTCACGTCGCCGCCATGTCGTCCGTAAAGAAGCGGCAGGACAATGTTTTCAAGGGCGTTGAGACGGGACAGCAGATTGAACGTCTGAAAAATGAATCCGATGCGATTGTTCCGCACCGCGGCGCGTTCATCTTTCGAGAGTGTGCTCACGTCGCGTTCTTCAAGCAGATAACGTCCCGCGCTCGGCGTATCCAAACAACCGAGCAAGTGCATCATCGTGGACTTGCCGCTGCCCGATGGTCCCATCAACGCGACGAACTCACCGCTCTTCACTTCGAGGTTGACGCCGCGTAAAGCGTTTACCTTGCTATTGCCAACAATGTATGTGCGCGTCAGGTTTTCAGTTTGAATAATTTTCATTTCACGACGACCTGCTCCCCTTCCGTCAAGCCGGAAACAATCTCGACATTCGTGTCGCCGCGCAGTCCAATCGTGACTTCGCGATTCTCCGTGCTCGAGCCATTCCACACTTGCAAGATGACTTTGTTGTTGCCGGATGCATGTACCACGCTGCGCGGCAAACACAACACGCCCTGACGGTCGGCAATGGTCACATTGCTATCCACAGTCATGCCATCCACCAATCCGTCAGGAACGGTATCAAGAGAAATAAAAATGTCGTAGGTTGGCGACGTGCCTGGGACAAGCTTTGGAACGATGCGATCCACTTTTCCCTGAACGGTCACATCGGGACGCGCGTCGAAATACACCACCGCGCTTTGACCCTGCTTCAACAACGGATAATCTTCCTGCGTAACATTGACATCCGCTTCCAGCGCCTTTGGATCAACAATCTTGAACAAGAGATCGTTCGCATGATAAGGCTGGTTGGCGACCGCGTCCACTTCGATCACAACACCATTGAACGGCGCTTTTAGCTCCATATTGTTAAGCGTGGCTTGAGCTGTATCCAATTGCGCCTTCTTTAGAGCGAGATCGTTGTCGGCTTCCTGAATGGTCGCCGGGGCCGCATTGCCTCGATACCAATGTACGATGGGAATTTGATGGGCGCCGATAGATTTGAATGTGATGTCCTCAAGCCATATTTTTCCATTCAATTCCTGGCGGTAGTTGTAGGCTTTTTGATATGCATCTTGCGCGTCTTTCAGGGCAATCTGCGCCTGCGCCTTGGACATATCATCCAGTGACGCGAGAACCTGACCAGCGGATACACTATCGCCTGCTTTAACAAACACGTCCGACAATGTGCCATCAACGGGCATCAAGATTTGCGTTTCGCTGGTATTGGATAATGTGCCGGGAGCCTCGACCGTTTGCTGCACATCACATCTTGCCACCGCAGCAGTCTGCGGTGTGGGAGGCGCAGGCGGCTCCTTGGCCGAACTGGAAAAACCATAATATCCTGCTGCACCAATGACCAGAATAACAACAATCGAAACAAGGATGATGGTTCTGGGCTTCATGTTGTTTGCGCTAACCTTTCAAACATTGAAATTCTTATTGCCCTAAGCGGAGGCCGAGCGGAAGCGAAGCCGCAGTTGAAGGGCGCTTTGACTACGTGCCACTCCAAGCTTTTCACCTTCGGTCAGCACAACCAAAAACAGGCAAGGAGATTTCCTTGCCTGTCAGTTTACTTTCCGTAGATTTCGTCCGTATTGTGGAGCGATTAAGATTTCGTAATCTCGTTCAGCAGCCGATAACCAATTCCAGGAACCGTGAGAATCAACTGCGGATGGCTCGGATCATTTTCGACCTTTTCGCGCAAACGGCGGATGTGTACGTTGACCGATTTCTCGCTTTCCAGATCGGGAGCATAGCCCCAAACAGCTTCCACGATTTGTGCGCGCGTCAAAGCCTGACCGCGATGCCGCGCCA
>JAJYOO010000224.1 GCA_021796155.1 Chloroflexota bacterium | reverse complement strand
ATAGAATATTACAGATACTTTACAATAATAGTTTTTAAATTTTGCTGCTCTATTTGTTGTTTAGGTGGATTATATACTGTGAAATTATTTTCTATATCTACCCTTCTTATTGGAAGATTTTTATCTTTAACAAATTTCAGCAAGGTCATGAAATTATTTTTCCAAACATCACTATCGTGTGGTAGATATAAAATTCCATCTTCTGTTAAAACTTGTTCGGCATTTGGATTTGCTTCCGAAACCCAATGGCTAACATCAGATATGGCATTCGGAAAGCCCAGATTTGTCAACCAGAAAGGCCACTTGTCATGGGGAAAAGATTCTGTGGCCGCCCATTCATCTGCTAAATCCCATTGATTCACTACTCGGCTAGGATCTTTATTTGTGTCATTTGCATCAGGTATCCCGTTGTATTCCAATACTCTGATCTTTACGATAAATTCCGCCAGTAGTTTAACCTCATCTTTTGTAAACCCTCCGTTGTAAATCGAATCTGGCACATCCCCGCCCCACAAGAGGTGCTGTGCTCTCACTGTCATACCATGTGATTTAGCATAATCTATTGCTCTATTTCCATTTATCCAATCGTAGTTGAAACCTTGCGGGACTTTTCCAACATCGAGTTGAGCCTTTATAGCAGGCCAATTATTAAGAACCCTTCTCCAATCGTCAGCGGTAAAGTTTTGGAAAACAACCGAAGCGTCAACTTCACCGGTTAGTAATAATTGATTTGCAATTTTCTCAAAATACTTACCAGCAAAATCTATATATTCAGTCCCGTCAATAGGTGCTTCTAATCTTATTCCATTAGCCTCGGCTAGTTGAACTGGCCAAGCCTGAGACCATATCCATTGTCCATCTTTCCCTTGTTCTGCAATTAATAGCGGAGTACCCGACTCGTTAAAGTCTGTTGTGGTTGCAAGGTCCCCTGTCACTAAGAAGATAATTTTCTTTCCATCGACACCAGTTTTAACTTGCCCTATTAATGTGCCGACATCTTCCGGTTTCACTCCAAACGCATTCGCAAATTGTACAATCGGCGAATTGGGATTCTTCAAATCAAACAATTCTGGGTTTGTAATTTTGGGGTCAGGAATCTGTATTCCATCAACATCAATCGTGGGCACAGGGGTCGCAGTAGGCGTTGGGATAGGTGTATTGGTTGGCAGAGAAGTTGCAGTTATAGTTGGAGTCGGTATAGATTGAGAACTGCTACATGCAGACAAAAGCGTAGCGAACACAATGAAAATTAAAGTTACAAGTTTCATAATGATCTCTCAAAGCTGAATTATATATCATCCTCTTCAACCTTTGACTATCCCCTTCCTATTTTATGAGATCAAATAGTACCTGTCTTTCTGCAAATAATGAAGACGTAGGTTGAAGATTGCCATCGAATAACTGACCATTGTTGCCTTTTTCTGCCCACCAATGATTTATATTATTACAAACTCCACTGTCAATGATTGCTCTAAAGATTTGAGAATAAAGCTTTGTTCTCAATTCATTTTTTTGTTGATCTGTCCCGTTTACATTTGACATATCTATATCAAGGCCGGTCACGTAAATCGGCAGGCCGTAGCTTTTGAATGTTTTAATCATCTGATCAATATTAACTGGATGAGAAGCATCAATCACCATTTCTATACCAAGCGCATCGATTAGGTTTTTGGCTTTCAATCTATTAACAATTTCACGAGTTCGAGAAGTATAGGAACCGTAATAACCAGACGGTTCTGAATTAAGCGTTTCTTCGTAAATTAGCTTAGCATTTGGATCGGTATCTCTGGCTGTTTGAAATGCTTCTTCTATATACTGCTCTCCAATTATTTTATTATCTGGATCGTATGTTAAACCATTAAGGGTTTCAGTTGGAACTCTTGATTCGGTGACCACCATCCAAGCGTCAACCTGCCCTTTAAGAGGCGTCATAACGCCAATAATATGTCTTTTTAAAATAGGAAGAAGCTGGTCTGCGGTAAGATTTTGCTTGTCTTTCAAGTAGGTATATTGGAAATCTGAATATGGATACAATATTGATGCACCTATAACGAACATACCATGTTGTTTTGCTTTTTTAACTGCGTTTATTTCTGCATCCAGGGTAAAAACATTGTCCTGTTTCTCTGTTTGATGCCACCAATCAGACGTTATGAAAGCCTGATTAAATTCTGTTGCAAATGTCGCATCAACATCGTTCTGATTTATCTGAGCGAAAGGATCGGAGAATTTACCCCCTACATATAGCTTTTGTTGATGATTTGCTTCTCTTTGCTTGTTTAAAATATTCAAGAGATTCAGTTCTGTTGCATTTGACCACTGCCATTGTTCATTTTCGTCTTGTTGTCCAATTAAAAGCGGCGTGCCTGCATTGTCATAGCCTTGAGTAGAAGTATTGCCTATAGTTAAAAAAACTACGCTGCCAGCTTCGGTCTTAACAACTGACGTTAATGAACCAACATCTTCTGGCTTTATCCCAAAAGCATGAGCAAAAGCTGCAACGCTGGAATCATGTAAATCTTTTGGTACTTGATCTCCATCAACATTAATCATTGGCACAGGAGTTGTGGTTGGTGTTGAAGAAATGGGTGTATTTGTTGGTAGAGATGTTGCAGTTATAGTTGGAGTCGGTATGGGTTGAGAACTGCCACATGCAGACAAAAGCATAGCAAACACAATGGAAATTAAGGTTGTAAGTTTCATAATGCTCTCCCTTGTTTCAAAATGTCTCTATCCTCTCTTCTCAAGATCGGCTTTGCGGGCTTATCTCGTCACGGTTTTGGCTTTGATTTCCAATTTCATCGGCTTTTTGGGTCTAAACGAAACTTTCTTGTGCTTGCTTTTCTTCTCTGCTTTTTTTAAGTCTTCGTACATCGCTTGTAAATTAAAGTTGAACTTTGCAGCGTAAGCCTCGCGATGTTTGCGGACTTCTTCAACAATCTCATCGTTCCACATCGTTACACCTCCATCAATTCTTCAGGAGTACAAATAATAGGCGGTTCATATCCGTGTTGGCGGCAGGCTTCGGATATTGCATTCCGCATCGCGGCATTGGCAATGTGTTTGAGATTCCAAGTTAACAAATAGTCCATTCCATTTATGGTTGCAACAGCGATGCGAAGCGCGTCTATCGCCGCTGTTTCAGGCACAACTCCATCGGCGACCAACGCCTGCGCTAATGCAACTACTTCAGGCGCGACTTCGATTTCAGTTATTTCTTCAATTGCTTTAAGTCGCCTTTTGATTGCCTCGCTATCGCCAGAACCTGCTTCTTGAATCACGATCTGCGATACAAATACTATCGAAGCGATCGCGACGCTCGCTCCACCATTCTTGGGTTGCTTGCTGGTGAGCGGCTGTGATGATGTCACGACTGGGTTGCGATGTGAGATAGCTGATAACCGTCGTTTCAAGATAGACTTTTGGCTTCATATTTCCATCATAGCATTCGCTAAGCGAGGAAAATTAATTCCCTCTCTTCTTCAACCAATCCAACAACTTCTTCGTTGACCAGCAATTGATGACATCTTCTTTCGTCAACCAGGCGCGGCGGGCGGTGGCAACGCCGTAAAATAAATTATCGAGATCGGCTTCGGAATGCGAATCGGTGTTGATGCTGATTGGGATGCCCAGCTCTTTGGTGCGGCGCGCAAACACATCGTCGAGATCGAGGCGGGCGGGATGCGCGTTGATCTCCAATGCAACACCCGTTTCCGCGGCGGCATTGAAGATTGCATCCATATCCAAATCCGCGCCTTCGCGATCCGGAATCAATCGCCCGGTTGGATGACCGATGATGTCCACATACGGATTGCGAATGGCGTTGATGGTTCGCTGCGTGACCTTCTCGCGCGGCTGTCGCAGACTGGAATGCATGGAAGCCAAAACCAAATCAAGGCTCGCCAAAAATTGATCGGGATAATCCAGCGTGCCATCGGCTTTGATTTCCACTTCGCTGGCGTGCAAAATCAAAATGCTGTCGCCGAGTTTATCCTGCGCCTTTTTGATCTCCGCAGCTTGCTTCTTGTGATCTTCCATGCTCAATCCGCCCGTGACGCCGAGGCTGACCGAATGATCTGTGAACGCAATGACCTTGATGCCGCGTTTCGCCGCGGCCTGCGCCATCTCGAGCATCGTCAATTTGCCATCGCTCCAATTCGAATGCACTTGCAAATCGGCTTGGATGTCTTTGACTTCGATCAGCTTCGGCAGTTTGTTTTGTTTCGCGGCTTGCACCTCGCCGCGATCTTCGCGCAGTTCGGGCGGTATCCACGGCAGGCCAAGCGTTTGATAAACTTCCTCTTCGGTCGAACAAAAGATTTCGCCACCACCCTTAACTTTTAAAAATGAATGATCCGATAACGATAAGCCTTTATCGAGCGCGAGTTGACGTAATTGAACGTTGTGATCTTTTGATCCAGTCGCATATTGCAACGCGGTGCCAAATTCTTCGGGCGGATGCGCCCAGACTTGTGCGCGCACGCCGTCACCAAATTCAATGGACGATTTTGTTTCACCTTTGCCCAGCACGCGCACAACGCCAGGTAATTTAGTGAAGGCTTCCATGACCGGCTTCGAATCTTTTGCTGCGACGAGGATATCGAGGTCGCCTATTGTCGAACGCATCCTTCGCAGACTTCCAGCGGGTTCCGCAGCGACGACTCCCTTCACCTTCTTGAGTTGACCGATGATCTCCTGCGCGAGCGGATAGGCGCGTCCGAGTGGGATTCGCCCCGAGCGACGCGACAACGATTCAAGCCCGGTGAGAATCGCTTGCTCGGATTTTTCGCCCATGCCGGGGAGTCCGCGCAGCTTTCCTTTCTTCGCGGCCGCTTCGAGCTGCGCGAGAGTCGTGATGTTCAACGTCTTCCAGATCAGCGCGATCTTCTTCGGACCGAGTCCCGGTACTTGAAGCCAATCTGCTAATGATGGAGGAACTTCTTTTTTGAGCTTCTCGAGGAATTCCAATTTGCCGGTGCGGAGCAGTTCGTCAATTTTTTCCGCGATGGCTTTGCCCACGCCGGGAATTTCTTCGA
>JAJYOO010000223.1 GCA_021796155.1 Chloroflexota bacterium | reverse complement strand
CGATACCCCGACCACGGCGATTTTCTTCTGCGCGAGGAAATCCCGCACAAGATCATCCATCTTTGACATGGGTCTCTCCCAACAAGAATTTCAGAACTATTTTTTGTTTTTAAGATTATACACTCTTCCACGATTCAAATGTTATCCCGTGTTTCTCAACCCGGCGGCAATGCCGTTGATCGTCAGACCAATGACTTCACGCAACAACTGCGCCTCCATACTTTCGGGATCGGGCAACACACGCAGACGGCGCAACATGTCCACTTGAATGTAATTCAATGGATCCACATACGGGTTCCGCAATTGGACCGCCGTCTGCGTCACTGGTTCAGCGTCCAGCAAGTTGGCGTGTCTGCTGACGGATAAAACCGCTTCACGCGTCCGGTTATATTCTTTTCTGATCGTGCCGAATATTTCATCGGCCAGTCTCTTGTCGGGAACAAGGCTGACATATAAAGATGCGATTTCCATGTCGGCTTTGATCAGGGACATTTCTGAATTATCGAGCATGGTTTTGAAAAACGGCCAGCCATCGTACATCTCGCGCAGAAGTGAAACATCTTTTGCAGATTCAAGCGCGGAGCCAAGACCAAACCATCCGGGCAGATTGAAGCGGCTTTGCATCCACGAGAAGACCCAGGGAATGGCGCGGATTTTTGCGACCTCACTACTTTGCGTGCGTGCGGCAGGACGTGAACCGATATGCATTCGTTTGATCTCATCCAGCGGAGTCGCCGCCTGCCAGAATTCGATGAAGCTGGGCGTTTCATAAACCAACTGACGATAAACCTTGCGCGCTGTTGCAGATATTAAATCCATTTCCGCGCGCCAAGCGTAAGGAATATCAGGCTCAGTATTGACAGGCGATGATGCCAATAGAACCGCATGAACAATTTGTTCAAGATGACGATGCGCGAGTTCGGGGTTGGAATAACGCGCCGCAATAGTTTCGCCTTGCTCGGTGAGACGGAAGCGACCGTTGATACTGCCAACAGGCTGGGCGCGGATGGCGCGATTAGCTGGGCCTCCCCCACGCGCAATCGTCCCGCCGCGGCCATGAAAAATAGTCAGGGTCACATTGTGAGCGCGGGCGACTTCGGTAATCTGTTCCTGCGCCTGATATAAAGCCCAATTTGCCATGACATATCCGCCATCTTTGTTGCTGTCTGAATAACCGATCATCACCATCTGTGCGTTGTTACAAGTGGCAAGATGCTCATGATAAGCTGGCAGGGTAAAAAGATTTTCCAAAATAGACGGCGCGGCTTGCAAGTCTTCAATGGTTTCGATCAACGGAACAATTTGTAAACCAGAATCACAACCCGTCCAGCGCGCAAGCAGGAGCACGGATAAAACGTCGGAGGCGGATTTGCACATGGAGATCACAAGCGGGCCAAGCAATTCCGCGCCGTAGACAGCGCGCACGCGCGCAATGAGTTGGAACAAAGCCCAGGTCTCGGAGGTGGCGGAAGTAATTCCGGGACGGGGGGAAAGTTCGGGGAGTGGAGCAGATAAAAGTCTGGTAAGAAGCGAGAGTTTTTCATCTTCATTCATCGCAGAAAAATCATCCGCAAGATTCAACGCGCACAAAACTTCACCGAGCGCGGATTTAAAGCGAGTCGATTCTTCACGAATATCCAGGCGCATCGAATGCAAGCCAAAGATTTCCAATTGACGGCGAACATTTTGGATTTCATCATGCGCAAGCGAAGCGGGCAAATGCGCGGCAATCACTTCGATGGGCTTGAGCAAATCGTTCACGCTGATGCGCGCTTGATGCGGCGTGTGTTCGAGCAAGTGAAAGGTCATGTCATCGCGCGAGGCATCGGCAAGATCGGCAGAGAGCAACGACAACACCAGACGATAAGGCTCGGCGGCGTAACGTTCTTCGATGTAGGCGACATGCGGCGGAAGCGGACGGCGCGCTTCGATCCACTTTGTGAGTTTGAGCGGAGGCGGAAGCAGGCGATTGCTCATGCTGAGTCGACGCGCAAGGTCTTGCAAAATATGACGATGTTTTTCCACGGCGAGGCCGCGATGCAGGCGGAGCGTTTCGGCAGTGACCTTGTGAGTCACATTCGGATTGCCATCGCGGTCGCCGCCCATCCACGAGGCGAGACGCAGCCAATTTATCGGCGACCTGACTTCGGGGTAATAAGAAGCGAGGGCGCGATCAAGGTCATCATGAAGCGCGGGCAGTGCATCCCAAAAAACAGATTCGACAAAATGCAATCCGGTGCGGACTTCATCCGTCACAGCAGGACGTGTGGTTCGGTGACGATCCGTCAACCACAGCGCGGCGATGTCCGCGCGAATGGATAAAAGAATTTTATTGCGTTGATGCGGCAAAATTTCTTCGTTTGAAAGTTGGTCGAGCAGGCGCGCAAGCCGTTGAATTTTTGAGATCACCGTGCGGCGGCGCGACTCGGTTGGATGCGCGGTCAATACAAGCTCAATCGAAAGCCCATCGAGCAATGCTCGAATTTGTTCGGGCGTAACGCCCTGTTGCTTGAGCTCAGCGATTGCCGCGCCGATGGATTCGTTCAGCGGCTTTGGATACAGCGATCTTTCACGCTCACGCAATTGACGCGAACGGCGATTTTCTTCCGCAAGATTGATAAGATCAAAATATGTGGTGAAGGCGGCCGCGATGGCGCGCGCATCGTTGACATTTAACGCTTCGACCTGCGCCTCAAGCTGGCGCGCCGCATCCGCCTTTCCACCCCGACGATCTTTCGCGGCAACGCGAATACGTTCTTCTGTTGCGAAGAGTTCCGGCGATTCGAGTTCGCCAATGACATCCCCAAGGATGTCGCCTAATAAATGAATAATAGTCGAGAGTTCCATAAGTTGGTGAAGTATAACGCGTCGTTTTCATTTGGGAAGGGATGAAATAAAAATCGGAGCCTTTCGACTCCGATTTACTTTATAGCTTTTATGAATTCGTCTGGTGAAATTTTCGCTTGTTTGAGGATGCTATGCAGTGTTCCGATTGCCACTTCGCCATGCAGAGGGACAACGCAACCAACACTTCCCTCTGGCATGGACTTTTTCATGACGACATGACTTCCACGTTGACGCGCTTGAACGAAACCAAGCCGTTCCAATGCACGGATGATTTCCTTTCCAGACAGATATGGCAAATTAGGCATAAGTCGTTACGTCGAAGGTGGTCAACAATGGATGGTTGGTTTCCGGTAAGGGAAACTCTTCCAGATAGAGTTCAGTTGCCTCTTTGAGATTAGCAACCGCTTCTTCAACAGTCTTTCCCTGGCTGACCGTCCCCACTTCGGGACAATCTGCCACATACCAGGTATCTTCTTTATGGATTAAAGCCGTAAAAGTTCGGGTCATGATGGTCTCCTGTCTCTGCTTAAATTATACACCTTGAAAAACCGACATATCCTCGCAAGGGACTGACCAATCATGCCCCACTTCCACGCGGACGTTATGGCTGGCAACGGCGCGGACACTCACACGGGTGGACTCTATCCCTTAAATGCATAGCGGTATCACGAAAGTCCTCAGTGAGAAACTCAATAAGTTTTTCGTCTTTAGAATGAATGGTATTTTTAGTTGGCATAAGGCTTTTACTCCAATGTACTTGCTGCTCATTCATATTACCATGCAAATAGAAATCCATTAACGATTTGAACATCAAATTTCCAGCATCTAAAACTCCTGCGCCACATACTCACCCTCACCCCCAAAGTGCGGGGGCAGGCACACCTCTCAGCGTGTTGCAAATCTCGCCCAGCGTGATGTCGTTTTCGCACCGGAAGTTCTGGCACTTACGCATTCCATGAAGTGCGGCATGAGATTATCCAAATAAAAAGTGACAGTCACTTTCTCGAATTGACTGTCACTTGATGCTCACTAAATTGTATAGGGCAGATGAATACCATCCCAATCAGGCTTGAAGTCTTTTGTATTGCGTGTGACCAATACAGCCTCATTCACGCATGCAGTCGCCCAGATTATTGCATCGGGCAGGCGAATACGATGTTCGCGGCGCAACTGCACGGCTGTCTCTGCCACTGCCAAATCAAGCGGGGTGATCTCAAAATGTGTTTCCAGAAAATCGCGCAGTTCCGAGTCATCGCCCTCTGCACCAATTAATACTTCCATCCATGTGACACGACTGATAAGCACACGCTCGTAACGGTTATATTCATCGTCGGCTTTAGCAACACCGTTGAGGGCGTCAATCACGATGTTCGTGTCAAAGACCGCAATCATCAAATACCCCACTCGGCGCGCAGGCTTTGTTGATACTTGATCGCATCAATTTTGCGATTTTTCCAGGAGCCGAAGGCGTTGTGTTTTTTTAGTGGGCGTCGCTTTACAAGTTGTGAAGCATTGGCGCGTTGTTGCAGGAACGCAATGAAATCCAGTACCTCACTTTGTTTTTCAGGAGGCAAAGCGCTTAATTGTTTTTCGATTTGTTCTAAAAGTGTCATGGCAACCTCCGAGTCTTTCCTGATTATAAATCTAAAACCCCTGCGCCACATACTCCCCCCACACGCCTCTCAGCGTGTTACAAATCTCGCCGAGTGTAATGTCGTTTTCGACACATTCGATGAAAAGCGGTATCAGGTTCGAGGTTCCACGTGCCAGGTTATCGAGTTGGCTGAGTAAACTTGCAACCTTAGCCGCATCCCGATTGGCGCGCAAGTTGGCGAGTCGTTGACGCTGTCCGAGTTCAATCGCGGGATCAACCTTCAAACGTTCCAACCCAAGTTCTTCATCCACCTGAAATTGATTGACGCCCACCACGATCTGCTCTTTGCGCTCGATCTCCTGCTGTGCGGTGTAGGCGGCGTTTTGGATCTCGTTCTGCATGTAGCCGCGTTCAATGGCTTGTAGCGCGCCGCCCATCTCGTCAATTTTTGCGATGTAATCGCCCGCGCCTTTTTCGATCTCGTCGGTCAGATGTTCGATCAGATACGAACCCGCCAGCGGATCAACCGAATCCGCCACGCCCGACTCGTAGGCGATGATCTGCTGTGTACGCAACGCGACGCGGACGGATTTCTCCGTTGGA
>JAJYOO010000222.1 GCA_021796155.1 Chloroflexota bacterium | reverse complement strand
CTTGACACCTTTTCACAACCCGTGATAAACTCCAAACCGCTAATAAAATTCTAAGGAAAGGAGGCGCACTCATGATCTGCATGTTCAGCACCATTCTCGTTCGTAAAGCTTCGGGCAATTTAAACCCTCCTCGGAGTGCGCCTATTGACTGTCCATAAGTCAAACTGTTTCTTTGGTTTTACAGCCACGGTTGCGCTCCGCACCGTGGCTTTTTTGTTGCTATTTATCAAGGATTGAACTATGACTGCCATTACACCTTCATCAAAATACTTTGACTTCCGCAATGCGCTCACTAAGAATCGCATTTCCGGCCTGTGGCGCATGATGTCGGACTTTCGTGTGCCGTACATCGGCGCAACGGCTGCGTTGGCTATCTCGGCAACGGCCAAGACTTGCACATACCTTCTGCTTGGTTATTTTGCAGACAAGGTTTTGACTCAGAAAATCTACCTTGCCGGGACGTTGAACAAAACACTGGCGCTGATCGGACTTGGATTCATTGGCTTGGCCGCGGTGGAAGGTTCCTTCTCGTATCTTTCCGGACGTTTAGCGGCGTATACCGCCGAGGGCATCACGCGGCGACTGAGAGATTTTCTCTTCGATCACATCCAGCGCTTGAGCTTCTCGTATCACAGCCAAACGCCGACCGGTGATCTCATCGAGCGTGTAACATCCGATGTGGATGCGTTACGACGTTTCTTCAGCGAGCAGGCCATCGGCATGGGCCGCATCATCATCCTGTTCACGATCAACTGGTTCGCCATCCACGAACTGAATGCCACATTGGGCTGGATTTCCATTGTAGTCATCCCGTTCATCCTGGCGGTATCGCTCTGGTTCTTCAAACAGTTGACGAAACGTTATGAAGACTATCAGGCACAGGAAGCAATTCTCTCGACAACCCTGCAAGAGAACCTGACTGGTGTGCGCGTGGTCAAGGCTTTCGGACGTCAGGATTACGAGATGGGCAAGTTCGAAAAGGACAACTGGGGCAAGTTCCTGAAGGGAAAGTTGTTGCTCATCATGCAATCGCTCTTCTGGCCGCTTTCGGATGTTGTGCTCGGCTTTCAAATGTTGTTCGGATTTGTCTTTGCGGCCATGATGGCGATCCGCGGCGAGATCACGATTGGCGATTATCTGGTTTACGTCGGTCTGGTCGTTTGGCTCATCTGGCCGATCCGAAATCTTGGACGCATGATCGTACAGACGTCAACCGGCATGGTTTCATACGGCCGTCTGATGGAGATCGTCAAGCAGGTGCGCGAACCGCTCACCGAGGGCCGCGTCCAGCCGAAGGGTCCGGTGCGAGGCGACATCGTCTTTGAGAATGTCTCATTCGTCTATGCGGATGGCAAGAATGAAGTGCTGAAAAACATTTCGTTCCACATCAAGCCGGGACAATCCATCGCACTGCTTGGCTCGACCGGTTCGGGTAAAACGTCGCTGGTCAATCTTCTGCCGCGCTTCCATGAATACACGAGCGGACGAATTTTGTTGGACGGCATCGAGCTGGAGGATTATCCGCGCAAGTATCTGCGTGAGCAAATTGGCATTGTGCAGCAGGAGCCGTTCCTGTTCAGTCGTTCGATCCGCGAGAACATTTTATACGGCGTAGGACGAAGCGTAACGCAGGACGAGATCGAGACCGCCGCAAAAGCCGCCGCGATCCACGATGTGATTTTGTCCTTCCCCGATGGATACAACACATTGGTCGGAGAGAAAGGCGTGACGTTGAGCGGCGGGCAGAAACAGCGCGTGACGATTGCGCGAACGCTTTTGAAGAACCCGCGCATTCTGATTTTGGACGACTCGACGTCATCTGTTGATACCGAGACCGAAGCCGAAATCCGTTCTGCACTGTATGACTTGATGGAAGATCGCACAACGTTCATCATTGCACACCGCATTCAGTCCGTGATGACCGCCGATTTGATTTTGGTGCTTGATAAAGGCGAGGTCGTCCAAATGGGAACGCATGAAGATTTGGTCGTGCAGGAAAATGGAATTTACCGGCAAATCTATGACATCCAAACGCGGATTGACGAAGAGTTGGAAATGGAGATTGAAAGAGCGAATTGACCATATCGCGCTGAGCGGAACGAAGTGAAGTCGAAGCGTGATCGAATTGAAATATGCCCTTCGACTTCATAGCGGCCAGAGCGCCACTCCGCTCAGGGCGATATATGGAGATGAATCATGAGTGATGAATTTATTGAACTCGAAGAAGAAGAATACACATCACAACTTACCACGCCCGTGTTCAACCGCATCGTCGGGTTGATGAAGCCGCATTGGAAATGGGTCGTCGGCTTCTTCATCACCATCGCGCTGACGTCTTGCATGGATGCCTATTTCACATACATTAACAAAGGCTTCGTGGATCAAGGCATCAGCATGAAGGACAACGCCGCGTTGATGCACCTCGCAACCATCTACGGCTCACTGATTTTGTTCCAGGCTGTGACCGTGTTCAGCTTCGTTTACCTTGCGGGTGTCCTGGGCGAGCGCGTCCAATATGATCTGCGCCGCATGATGTTCAACCATTTGCAGGAGCTGTCGCTTTCGTATTATGCACAGAACGCGGTGGGACGATTGATCGCGCGCGTCACATCGGACAGCGGACGTGTTGCGGACTTGATGACCTGGGGCGTGGTAGACACAACCTGGGCGTTCATGAACATCACAACATCATTGATCTTCATGACGATCATCAATTGGAAGCTGGCGCTGATCGTTTCGGTCATCATCCCGATCATGATGATCATCGCCGTGCAATTCCGCAAAAAGATTTTGGTGGAGTTCCGCAACAGCCGCCGCGCCAACTCGAAGATCACAGGCGCATACAACGAAAACATCCAGGGCGTGCGCGTGGTCAAGGCGTTGGGGCGCGAGGATGAAAACCTGAAAGAGTTCCAATCGCTGACCGGCACGATGTATCACGCATCGTATCGAGCCGCGTGGCTCTCGGCGCTCTTCCTCCCCACCGTGCAGATCATCGCAGCCGTGGCGCTTGGCGTCATCGTTTGGTATAGCGGCGATCAGATCATGGTTGGCTTGATGACGATTGGCGGCATCAATGCTTTCGTCTCGTATCTCACCTTCATGATGTGGCCGGTGCAGGATTTGGCGCGCGTCTACGCCGAGATGCAGCACTCCATCGCGTCAGCGGAGAGAATCTTCAAGTTGATTGACACGCCGCCCGAAGTCCACGATAGACCCGGCGCGGTTCCCGCCTCGACGTTGATGGGCGAGATCGAATTCGACCACGTCCACTTTTATTACGAAGACCGCAAACCCGTCCTGACCGATTTCACGCTGAAAGTGAATCCCGGCGAGACCATCGCTCTGGTCGGACCGACCGGCGGCGGCAAGTCCACGATTGTGAATCTACTCTGCCGCTTTTACGAACCGCGCGAAGGGACGATCCGCATCAACGGACGCAACTACATGGAATATACGATGGCGTCCATTCACTCGCGGATTGGCATTGTGCTTCAAACGCCGCACCTTTTCTCCGGGACGGTACGCGACAACATCCGTTATGGACGATTGAACGCGACCGACGATGACATCATCGCCGCGGCGAAGATCGCGGGCGCACATGATTTCATCACAACGCTCGAAAAAAGTTACGACCAGAATGTCGGCGAAGGCGGCAATCTTTTATCGGTTGGACAGAAGCAGTTGATCTCGCTGGCGCGCGCCGTGCTGGCAAAGCCCGAACTGTTCATCATGGACGAGGCGACATCCTCGGTTGATACGTTGACCGAAGCGCTCATCCAGCGCGGCATGGAAGCCTTGATGCAGGGCCGCACATCGTTCGTGATCGCGCACCGTCTTTCGACCATTCGAAAAGCGAATCGGATCATCGTCATCGAAGACGGAAAGATCGCCGAACAAGGCACGCACACCGAATTACTGCGAATGCGCGGGCATTACTACAAGCTTTACACGCAGCAATTCAGGCGCGAACTGGAAGTGCAGTATGGTGTAATGGAAAATTCCGCGGAGGAAGTTGAGAACGAGGAAGAAACAGTGGCGGCGGATTAGATTTTGTTTGGTTGGAAGGTTACAGGTTTGTAGGTTAAAAGGTTTCGCCCGGCGGAGGAGACTCCATCGGGCGAATTTTTTGTCGTCCTGTGCCGTGCAAATTCGTAGGTCACGTTTTCCTCTTCGAGGACTTCGCAAACGCGACCTACCCCTTGCTGAGCCAAGCACAATGACTGCGTTTCGACTGCCACTTCGCCTCCCCTTCGTCAAGCTCAGGGTCGCTCAGTGTCCGCTCAACGCGAAAAATGGGTTATTAGGTCAGGAAGGCAAAATTGTCTGCATGATTTACTGAAATCATCTGCATGATTTTCTGAAATCGTCTTGATGATTTTTTAAATCGTCTTCATGATTTTCCGAAATCGTCTTGATGAGTTGCTGAAATCATCTTGATGAGTTTTAAGGCCGTTCCAGGTGATTTTTGGGTTCATCTGATAGTCAAAGTATTCAAACTTCGTACAATCGGATATGTCGTTGCGAGTCTTCGAGAAGCAATCTCCCAGCAACGAGGAGACTGCCACGTTGGCCTACGGCCTCCTCGCAGTGACACTTTATGCGGTTTTATCTAACTTCTCCATCAGGTGATTTTACGGGCAGACCTGACGGGTTTCAGTGCAGAGCGTTGCACCAGACCTGCTAACGCAGAGCGGTGTAACCAACCCTAATAAATAGAGCTGGTGGCGATGCTCAGCGTCGTCACCAGAGCAAAACTCAAATCCCTTTGGTTTCTTCCTGCGGCTTCCCATCCAATTCATTCAACCAATTTTGCACAACTTTCTCACTTGGGCTTTCTATTACATGAAAAATTTGAATGGCTTCCTGCCACAACTTTCTTGCTCTTTCTTTATCGCCTAAGTTCTTGTAAGCCACTCCCAGGTTGCCAAGGGCATTGCCTTCGCCGCGGCGGTCGCCGATTTCACGCGCAATTGACAAATATTGCTCATAGAACTCGATGGCTTTGCGGGCATCGCCCAAGTCCGCATACGCCAACCCCAGGTTGCCAAGGGCA
>JAJYOO010000010.1 GCA_021796155.1 Chloroflexota bacterium | reverse complement strand
AGAGATGCGCCGCGTCAAATTCCTCGACGAGGTTACGTGTCCAATCTTCGAGCACGTCATACATGGAGAATTCGTCCGCAACCGCGAACGTCAAATCAAGGTCCGACCAGCGATCTCCTTCGCTGAGAGCCAACGAACCAACAACAGCTCCAGCCACGACACGGGAGTCAGATGACGCGAGTTGAAGTACATAGTCGCGAACTCGGTCGCGAAAGCTAACGTTGAACATGGAAATACCTCATCATGATTTCTCCTGTGTACGTATTGGCTGATTATATATGAACGATTGATTTTCCGGCTCATTTATCGTTGAACAATGCTTCAATCCGATTCTCGAATTACGAATGTCGAACAACGACATCGCTTATAATCGCCTCGATGTTTGAATTCAAAATTACTTCCAAAAACGACCGCGCCCGCACCGGGATTTTCACCACGCCGCATGGCGACTTACTCACACCGGTCTTCGCGCCGGTCGGCACGCAAGCCACGGTCAAGACGCTTACGCCCGAGCATCTCCAAGGCATCAACGCCACGCTTGTCTTGAGCAACACCTATCATCTTTATCTTCGCCCCGGAGACGAACTCGTCCGCGACATGGGCGGCTTGCATAAGTTCATGCAATGGCCGCGTCCCATGCTCACCGACTCAGGGGGCTTCCAGGTTTTTTCGCTGGCGCAGACTCGCAAGATTGACGACGATGGCGTGACCTTCAAGAGTCACATTGACGGTTCGACGCATCGCTTCACGCCCGAAAAGTCCATTGCCATTCAAGAGAACCTCGGTGCAGACATCATCATGGCCTTCGATGAATGTTCCGATCCGAATGACCACGCGTATACAAAACTTGCGATGGATCGGACTCATCGCTGGGCGGAACGCTGCGTCAAAGCGAAGAGGCGCGACGATCAGGCTTTGTTCGGGATTGTTCAAGGCGGCGTCAATCCGGACCTTCGAGCGGCTTCCGCTAAATTTATTTCCTCTCTCGATACGCCGGGCATTGCCATCGGCGGACTGTCAGTGGGGGAGACGAAAAAAGAGATGCACGACATGCTCGATGTGATTCAACCGCTCCTGCCCGAAAACAAACCGCGCTACCTGATGGGCGTCGGCACGCCCGAAGATTTGATTAATGGCGTCTTGCGCGGCGTGGACATTTTCGATTGTGTCCTGCCGACTCGTCTGGCGCGGCATCATTCCGCTTTTGCTCCCGAAGGGCGTTTGAATATGATGAATGCCTCCTTTGCCCGCGACGAACGTCCGATTGATGAAACTTGCGATTGCTATACCTGTCAAACCTTCACGCGCGGATATATTCGCCATTTGATCGTGGCGAAAGAATTATTGGCGGGAACACTGATTTCCATTCATAACTTGCGGGCGTTGATAAGACTGATGGAAGAAATTCGCGGTTATATTGCAGATGGGTCATTTGAGGAGAAAGTGCCGGAATTGTTGAAACAGTGGTCTAATAATGCAAAACGTTTGACTGCTGTGTAATGGATCATGGAACATGGTTAATGGAGGGCGAGATGACCATTATGAATTTGGACAAGTTGGATATGTGTGGGTGAGGGCAAAAGACTTTGCCGTCGCGATCTATTATAAAGAAGCTGTTCCATGTTTGCCCGTCAGTGAAAAATATAACCTTGCCGACCAATTGAAACGTGCAGCCTCTAGCGTCCCGGCAAATATTGCTGAAGGTCATGGCCGCTATCATTTTCTGGACAACGTTCGGTTTTGTTATATCGCCCGCGGTTCTTTGACTGAAGTGCAAGGTCATCTTTCGTTGGCTAAAGATTTAGGTTATTTGCCAGATGATGTTTATAACCGGCTAACGCTTCATGCAGAATCTATCGGCAAATTACTTAACAATTACATTGCTTATCTTAAGCGCTCCAAACAAGGAGAAAAAGATTTTCTGTCAGGTTATAACGTGCGCGAAGAACCTGAACCATAGTTCCTCGATAATTTGGATAATGACGCCTCCAACCATGAACCATCCTCCATTAACCATCCTCCACCACAATCTGGTATCATCTAATTCCAACGCCAACTCACACAAAGGATTACCAACTCAATGAATATTTTCTATGCACTTTTGCTCGGCATTATCGAAGGCCTGACAGAATTCATACCGGTCTCATCCACGGCCCACATGCTAATCGTCCAGAGAATTTTCAATATCCCATCCGACGCCGGCATGTTTGCATTTCTCGTTCTCGTCCAGCTTGGTCCGCTCGCGGCACTGCTTGTTTATTTTTGGAAGGATTATTGGTCGTTGATCAAAGCCTTCTTTGCCAAACCGTTTTCCACGCAGGAAAATAAAATGGCATGGTACATCATTATTGCCACAATTCCCGCAGGCATCGCGGGCGTACTTCTCAAAGATGTCGTTCAAGGACTTTTTCAGAATCCGTTGATGGAGGCAGCTATCAGACTATTTACCGCCGCGGTTTTGCTGTTCATCGCTGAATGGCTCGGCAAGCGCGCACGCGGCCTCGACTCCATGACTTGGCTCGACAGTCTCATCATTGGCTTGTTTCAAGTGCTGGCCGTTTTTCCCGGCGCTTCGCGTTCCGGTTCGACCATTCCCGGCGGTATGTTGCGCAACTTCGACCGTCCGTCTGCGACACGCTTTGCATTCTTGATGGCGGCTCCGATCATGTTGGCAGCGGGTGGATACGAATCGTTGTCCATCATCAAGTCGCATATCCTCCACACGATCATTGCTCCGCTTGCGATTGGATTTATCGTTGCGGCAATCATCGGTTGGCTGTCCATTCAGTGGCTGATTAATTATGTCGGCAAACATTCGCTGTATGTCTTTGCCGCATATTGTGCGGTTGTAGCGGCTTTGTGCCTGATCTTTTTATTTGTTTAGGTTTTGAATTGCGGCGAGTGCCATATGGACAAGGATCATCGAAAGCTGTTCCTTCGAAATCTTTGTCTATTTGCAGTAATTTTTCTTACAGCCTGCGGGATAGCTACGCCGCAGGCTGTAACTCAAGTTGTAAAAGTGTATGCTACATCAGCCGCCTCGCCTTGGTTGCAAAATGTTTATAAGTGTGTGCCTTCATCCGTTGCGGTGAGTTTATCGAACCCGGCTTCTGCGGATATCACAATTCGACTTAGCCAGCCCGCAGGTTTGAATACGCCCGCTTTTCAAATTGGCAGTGATGAGATTCTGGTTGTGGTCAATCTGCAAGCCGGCGTGAGCTCTTTGTCAGCTAATCAAGTGCGCGATTTGTTTGCGGGTCAAATCACATCATGGAAAGACGCGGGTGGAAATGACATGCCGGTTCAAGTTTGGACTTTTGATTCGAGTGAAGATATTCAACAGGTTTTTGATCAGATTGATATGGCTGGACGATCTATAACGTCGCAAGCGCGGCTGGCTGTCAGCGCGCAGAACATGTCGAATTCTGTTGCGGGAAATCCCGGCTCGATTGGAATTTTGACGCGTCGTTTGAAAACCAATAATACTCAAGATGTTTTCGGCGGCGTGTCTGTGCCTGTGCTGGCAATTACGAAATCCGAGCCGCAAGGCGCGGTGAAACAATTGATTGCTTGTTTACAAAAATAGTGAGCCACTATGTCATTGCGAGGAACAAAGCGACGTGGCAATCTCCTAAACGATTAACCGATTGTTACATAAGATTGCCGTTCGCAATGACATGATTCAAAGTTTTTATTTCCAAATGAATAACTGAATCCACACAACGCCGAGAACGAGGGAAATGATCGTAATGATAAAACCAGTTTTGGTGTATTCCCAAAACGTCAGCTTCACACCTCGACGTGAAGCGGACTCTGCTACGATGAGATTCGCCACCGACCCGAGCAGAGTCAGATTCCCTGCCAGCGTGGATGTCGCTGCCAGAGTCAGCCAACCCGCTTGAGGGTCCGAAAGATGCGGGATCACCGATTTGAGAAGCAAAACCGCGGGGACATTCGAAATCAAATTGCTCAGCACAACTGTGACAACTGAAAGCCCAATCGCGTTTTCGTTTAGCCAGCCGGAAAAAGAAGAAAATAATCGCGCGGTAATCCCACTCGTCTCCATCGCACCGCTGACGACGAACAGCGCGCCAAAGAAAACCAGCAAGTCCCAATCCACGCGGCTCATCACTTTTTGCGGATGGATGCGCCGCGTCAGCAGAAGCGCACAGGCCGCGATCAATGCCGCTTCTGCGATGGGAACTCCGAGGGCAAAACCGATCAACAATCCGCCGGTCACGATCATGCTTTTGATTAGCAATGGGCGATACACGCGCGGTGTTTTGATTTCTTCGAGATCGAAATGTCCTGTGCGAAATTCATCTGGATAAAGCCAGACCAGAACCAACCAAATGCCGCCGAAACCAAGTAGGGCAATTGGCGTGAGCGCCAAAGCAAAGTGTGCGTATGAAATTCCCGATGCAATTCCAATGATCATGTTTTGCGGATTGCCGGTGAGCGTCGCTACTGAGCCGATATTGGCCGCTGTCGCAAGTGCGATCAAATAAGGAATTGGATTGCGTTTCGCCGTCATTGTGAGATCGAGAATGAGCGGCGTGAGCATCAGGCAAATGGTGTCGTTGAGAAACAACGCGCTGAGAAAACCAGCAAGGATGATTTCCAATGCAAGCAATCCGCGCGGTGTGTGCGTGAAGCGCAGGATGACACTACCTGCCAGGTTGAAGAAACCAGCCAATTGCAGGTTGGCATTGATAATCATCATCCCAAACAAAAGGACGAGCGTGTTTAGATCGAGAAATTGACCAATTTGGTTGAACGTGATTTGCGCGGTGACCAGCAATGCGCCCACACCGAGCAGCGTGATGGTTGTACGCGTCATCTGCATACGCGGAAATTCGCCGAGCGCAATTCCGATGTATGTGATGACCACGATGATGAGTGTGATCCAAAGATTCATAGGCGGCTTATGATAATCCTGAATTAGAAACCAGAGAATGGTGATACCATTATGAGCCGCGAAACGCGACCGAAAGAACACGTGCGCGTATATCAAGATACTGAGATGAACATGGATGCAATTCGAACTGAAAATCTGACTCGTAGTTTCAATGGGCTGAAAGCCGTAGACCGTCTCACGCTCGAAGTGCCGCGCGGGATCGTATTCGGTTTTCTCGGCCCGAACGGTTCGGGCAAGACGACAACCATTCGTCTGCTGTTGGGCTTGCTTGATCCCGATGAAGGCCGGGCCGAAGTCTTGGGCTTCGACACACGCACCAAAGCCGATGAGGTCCGGCAAAGAAGCGGGGCGCTGCTTGAATTCAACGGCCTGTATGAACGTTTGTCCGCTGCGGACAATCTCGATTATTACGGGCGCATCTGGCACATGAGCAAAGTTGAACGTGATTCTCGCATCCAGCAATTGCTGACGCCACTTGAACTTCATGATCGCCGCGCGGAACCGATTGGACGATGGAGCCGCGGCATGAAGCAGAAGCTTGCTGTGGCGCGGACGCTCATGCACCGGCCTGAGCTGGTCTTCCTCGATGAGCCGACTGCCGGCCTCGACCCGGTCGCGTCTGCCGCGCTGCGCGAAGATTTGGAACGGCTGGCAATGCAGGAAGGTGTGACGATTTTTCTCACCACGCATAATCTTGCCGAAGCCGAGAAATTGTGCGCGCAAGTTGGCGTGATCAGCCGCGGACAACTGCTTGTCGTTGGAAGCCCGGAAGATTTGCGTTCGCGCACGTCCGCGCCGCGTTTGTATGTCACCGGCAAATTCGCTCCGCAAACTTTGGAGCAGATGAAATCGAATCCGCTCATCAAGAAAGCCGAACAGCATAACAGCCGACTCGTTTTGGATTTGAATGACATGCAGCGTTCGCATGAGATCGTCACGCAATTGGTTCAAAGCGGCGCGCAGATTGATGAAGTTCGCAAAGAGAAAGCCGATCTTGAAGATGTTTTCTTGAATCTGGTTGACGAAGATAAGCGAGGTGAGGGATGATCGCAGATATTTTTACCGTTGCATGGAAGGAATTGCGCGAGATGCTCGTCCAGGGTGACCCGCGCGGTCGAAGCCGGATAAGTTTATTGCTGCTGGTCGGTATCTTTGGCATTATCATCCCGCTGCAAAATGGCCGTGACTGGATTGATTCGCCGATCAGCGTCATCATCTGGGGCTGGATGCCGTTCCTGTGGGTTTCGGGCATCGTTGCCGATTCATTCGCGGGCGAACGCGAACGTCACACGCTTGAGTCGCTGCTTGCCACGCGATTATCTGACCGCGCTATTCTGATCGGAAAATTTCTTGCGGCTTTGTTGTATGGCTGCGTTCTAACTTGGATCATTTTGATAGTGAGCCTGATTACCGTCAACGTCGCGAATCCCGGTGGTGGATTACTGCTCTTTCCATTGCCATTGGCGGCAGGCGCAGTGATTTTTAGTATTCTGATTTCCGGGCTTGCTGCGAGCATCGGCGTGTTGGTTTCTTTGCGGGCGGGCAGCGTGAGACAAGCTCAACAGTTGATGAGCATCGGAATGCTGGTTCTGTTCCTGCCATTCATGTTCCTGCAATTCATTCCAAGCGAAGTCCGCCGCTCGACGGTGGACTTTTTGACCACCACCGATCCGGTTCAAATTGCAATATTGGTTGCCATTGGTTTGCTCATCCTTGATGGAATATTGACCGCCATTGGAATGAGTCTGTTCCATCGCAGTAAATTGATTCTTGATTAATGAAAATAAGTGACGGCGACCGCCGTCACTTTTCTTTTTCGCAATATAATAGCAATAGCCAAATTTGGAGGAGCATCATGAGACAACCACTTTGGATTCCATCTGCAGAACGAAAACAACAGGCCAATATTACGCGTTTCATTGACCGTGTCAATCGTACGCACAAACTTCACATAAAGACATATGTGGAATTGTACGATTGGTCAATTAATGAAATTGCCGACTTCTGGGCGATGATGTGGGAATTCGCTGATATAAAGCATTCGCACACTTATGATGCAGTTATCGAGGATATAAATCAATTTCCCGGCGCAAAATGGTTTCCGGGTGCGCGGCTGAATTTTGCAGAAAATCTTTTGCGTTATCGCGATGATCGTATCGCGTTTGTGTTCAGGGGTGAAACACAAGTAACGAAACAAATGACTTATTCTGAACTTTATGACGCGGTCGCGCGGCTGGCCAAATCTTTGCGTGATTTGGGCGTGACTTCCGGCGACCGAGTCGTTGGTTACATGCCCAATATGATGGAGACTGCCATTGCAATGTTGGCCGCGGCCAGCATCGGCGCGGCGTGGTCGTCATGTGCTACGGACATTGGCCCATCCGCCGCGCTGGAACGGCTTGGACAGGTCAAGCCGAAGGTGATGTTCACCACCGACGGATATTTTTATAAAGGCAAAACTTTCGACACGCTGCCTCACGCCGCGGAAGTAGCGCGCGGCATTCCGTCGCTGCAAAAGGTGGTGGTCGTCTCGTACACGCGCGAACAGCCCGAAATCCAGAATGTTCCGAACGCGGTTCGTTGGAATGATTTTCTGTCGAAAGACAAAAATCTCAAAATCAAATTCGAGCAACTGCCATTCGACCATCCGCTTTATATCATGTTCTCTTCTGGCACAACGGGCAAGCCGAAATGCCTGGTGCAAAGCGCGGGAGGCGTGTTGATTAATCATCTCAAAGAATTATTGCTTCACACCGATCTCAAACGCGACGATCACATCATGTATATCACGTCGTGTAGTTGGATGATGTGGAATTGGCTGATTAGTTCGCTGGCTGTCGGCGCGACGATCATTTTGTACGACGGCAATCCCAACTATCCCGACGCGGGCGCGATGTGGAAGTTGATTGACGAAGAAAAAATTTCTATCTTTGGTTGTAGTGCGAGTTATTTGTTATTCTTGAAAAAGGAAGACTTTTCGCCGCGCACGCGGTTCAGTCTTTCGTCGTTGCGCGAAATTTCGCAGACCGGCTCGCCGCTTTCGGTCGAGGGATTTGAATACGTGTACAGTGACATCAAACCTGATCTGCATTTCAATTCCATCTCAGGCGGCACAGACATCAACGGATGTTTTGCGATTGGCAGTCCGATCCAGCCAGTATACGCGGGTGAATTGCAAAGCGCGGGACTGGCGATGAAGATCAAAGCGTATGACGCAAAGGGCGCGTCGGTTCTGGACGATCAGGCGGAGCTCGTTTGTGAAGCGCCGACTCCGTCCATGCCGCTTTACTTTTGGGACGACACGAACGGCCCAAAATACAAAGCCGCTTATTTTGAAGTCTATCCGAACGTTTGGCGGCATGGTGATTATATTTTGATCCACTCTGATACCGGCGGCGTGACCTTTTATGGCCGCTCCGACGCGGTGCTCAAGCCGTCCGGTGTCCGTATTGGCACTGCCGAAATTTATGCTCAGATGGAAAAGCTGCCGGAGATTGCTGACAGCCTCGCGGTGGGGCAGAGTTATAAAGACGACCAGCGCGTGATTTTATTTGTCAAACTCACCGCGGAATTTTCGCTGACCGACGAATTGAAAGACAAAATCAAAAAGACTCTGCGTGAGAATGCGTCGCCGCGTCATGTCCCGGCTTTAATTTTTGAAACGCCTGATATTCCTTACACGCTGAATATGAAAAAAGTTGAAAGTGCGGTAACGAATATTCTTAATGGCCGCGCCGTGAGTAATAAAGACGCGTTGATCAATCCCAGTTCGTTGGATTATTATCAGAAGCTGGCTGAACAATTGAAGGAATGAATTGCCGCGGTGCGATCATTCCCAGTTCCAACAATTTACGAAAATCTGCCAATACTTCCTGTTGTTGCCGTTGGTCTGTAACTCGAAAGAGTCTTTCGAGCGTTGTAATTCCATCTAATTTTTGCAGGATGATTTTTGTCACTGGATGGATTCCTGCTTCAAGTTGTGACCCGTAGTTGGCGTAGGCAATGGGGTGGTCTTGATTCCCGACAAAGGCCAAATCAGCAGGTACGAATATTTCCTTGAACAAAAGATTTGTGTCTTCGATTTTGTTCAAATAATCCTGCGCGGCAAATAAGCGCAGGAACTGTTTTGCCGCGGAATCTTCGAGTGTCTTATTAACCATTGCCGAGCAAAACCAATTCTTGTTGCCGCTTCGACGCCGTAATGTGATGGCTCCGAGCGCGATCCATTCGATATGGTGATCGCGATACCAGCGCGACCAGTTTCTTCTCGTTTTCTCTGCCGTGTGAATGTCATCCGCGGCTTGTTGCTTCAGCCACATTTCAGCGTATTCGTCTGCTGGTTTTGAGCCGTTATGAATTAACCAAGCATCTACGCCTTCGCCTTCAATTGTTTCGCGTATTGGTTCCGATGGATCTTGGCCTGTGTCATGAATCCAATTGATCAGGATTTGTGCGAAGCCGCTTTCATTGAGATATGCCGGGATTTCTTTCAAGCGTTCGTGTACGCCTGAGTCGCCGGGTTCGTCAACGGTCCGATAAACCAAACGTTTCTCGGGCGTAATGACGTACGGCAGGTTTGCAACAATCAAGTCAAAACGTTGCTCCTTGACTGGTTCGAAATAACTGCCCTGTCGAGTTTCAATATTATGAATGTCGTTGAGTTTTGCATTGAGACGAGTCAACGCGAGTGCGCGCGGATTGATATCGGTGGCGATGACTCTGTTGCTGTGACGCGCTGCCAAAAGAGATTGGACTCCGCACCCGCATCCGAGATCGAGCGTTGACTTAACCGGTTGGCGAATCGTCAGGAGCGCGAGATAATTTCCCGCTGGCCCAACCGGCAGGACAAAGTCCCGATGGTATTCCCATTGCATGAAATCCGACAAGAAAATTAGATCATCGTAACGCTGGATGTGAAAGTGCGCTGTGATCGAGTCGTTTGCTTTACTCAACAACCCAGCTTTGACCAGCGCGTTCAATTCAAGCGGGCGGAGCGCTTGTTGGGCCTGATCGCGTTCAACGGGCAGGCCCTGTCCAAAGAGCATTTTTAGGTTATCGGGCTTGTTGCTTTCCTGCGCGGAAAAATTCTTGTTGTAATGATGCGTCTCGAAGACTTGACGCAGGGCTTCCAATTCAACAAGACTCAAGGTTGGAATGGGTGGAGGCTGCCCTGGCACCGAACCGCCCCGTTTTCGAAATTTGAATGCTTTGAGAAAAGTAAGGGACTTCAGATTTTGGCTTCTCCTGGTTCAAGCTTGGGACGCGGAATTTCCTGCTTTTACCTCCCGAAGTTGAAGGTCGTAAAATCCAACTTCCACCGAGGAATTTTTAGTTCCTTCCGTAGCCAGGAGCACTTCGCCTTCATCGTAGCGATTATCGTGAAGGGAAGTTGCCAGCACACCATTGAGATACACGTGCAAATGATCTCCGCTGGCGATGAAACGCAGGCGGTTGATTTGATTGAGTCCAGGACGTATGGCGCTGTGCTTGGTCCAATTCATGATGGTTCTCCAGACCAATTCATCTTTCTCGCCTTTTTCATAGTAAGCGACGGTATATGTCGAGAGTGGCGAAATAAGCACACAATAACTGCCGATGCCTTTGCGATAACGCAGAATCAGGCCGGCGTCTATATAGTCCAGGTTCCCTTCATAGAACTTGATGCTGACACTGGCATCCACGTCGTCGAAATACCCCGAACTATTCAACACATAATACAGTTCACTGGAGGCTGAGAACTTGGCCCGCAATTCCGGCGGATTGCCATTTATGAGCCGGATATTATCTTTGTTCGGAAAATTCCAGCCCGCAATGGGTCGTTGCCTGAAGTCTGCGCCCAAGATCAGGTTCCCGATACTTGGTTCCGGCGTGAGCGTTCGTGGAATCTGAAACGTGGTGTTGCAATACTGACAGGTCATCATTTCGGAATTTGCGGCTGGGGGCGGCAAACTAGCTCCGCAATTTGGGCAGACGAGTGCATTGATCATGTTGACTCCACTAAATTATACATATCACGATCACGATGGCGCTGAGTGAAACGCGCCGCCCTTTTTCAAGAGCGACGCTCTCCATGAATTTGAGAATGATCAAGTTATATATATCTTACAGTTGCTTGCCGCCCGATCCGCCAATCTGCTCACCGCCGCTGCCTCCAGTTGATCCTGGATCTTTTGTAAACTTAATAAATTGATTATCTGCTTTCTGAAATTGGCTTGAACCATCTTCAATTTTGGCAAATTGGTTGGAACCATTGCCCATTCCTTTGGGCGGCAAAGGCTGTGGATTGAGATCATCAGCCCTAACTGAACCATCACCCATAAAACGTGAACGGATGAGGAAGAATCCACCGCCGAAGCATACGATGATAATCAAAACAGCAACAGTGATATTAATGATCCCGGGCCCGAGCGAATTGGGGCCGGCAACGGGTGGGATGAACACTGGCGTTGGAGATACAGGGGTACCGTAGGCACACCGGTTTACGGCAACATCTGCTGTTGCTTCGGCCCAAGAACTCCAATCGTTCGAGGTTTGTGTGAGAGCAACTGCGGCGGTCTGATAGGCGGGTGGGAAGATGGTAGCGTAACATTGTAAATACGCAAATTCAAGAGCGGTTGCGGTTGCATCCGCAGGGTTAAACGCTGGTGGAGCGGGGGGATGCAAAAACGGGTTTGCCGTTGGCTCAGCGGTTAACGTCTCTGCTGTGAAGGTTTGGAACACATTGGGAGTGGGCGTCGGCGTATTGGTTGGCAGTGCCAAAGGCGGTTTTTGTTTTTTCCCACCGCCGCCTACACCAGACGATGCTGTTGGACAAGGAACAGGTGCTCCGCCAACTGTACCGCAGGACTGTGCCTGCACCATAAAAAAAGGAGTCAAGACAATTACTATTGCGACGATGATAATCCCCGCGTAAAGGGCCAATGTAAACTTACGGATGTTCATGGTCACTCCTTCTCTAAAGTTGAAAGTCATGGCCGCGATGTACGATTAAGCTTGTTATTTATAGCTTGGAACTGCAACAGAGACAATAGGTAATAAGGGTGATGGCTTTTTGATGCGGTACTCTTGGAGGATGAAAACTTTTTGCGGGAATAAAAGCTATGGTGTAATATAAAGACGGCTTTTGTTTCGAGAGGAGAAACCATGAAACCTGCGCGTTCCGCGTTTTATATCAGCATGATGCTGCTGGCCATACTTGCCGCCTGCGCTCCGCGGTCTGTGCCGACGCCCATAGCGGTGACTCAGCCAACTGAAACGGCGACCCTCATCCCGGTCCCGACCGAAGCGCCATCTACACCAACATTGGTTCCGATTGTGCTTTCAGGTCCGCCGATGGAAGTCGGCTCAATGTGGCCGTACGTGGATGGCAGCATCCTTGTGGCGGTTCCGGGCGGCCCGTTCACGATGGGACATGGCGGCTCGGACAATCCCGAACATGTTGTTATGTTAAGCGATTTCTGGATCTATCAAACAAAGGTCACGAACGAGCAATATGCGTTGTGTGTCAAAGCCGGGAAGTGCAGCCCGCCCGATCTGATAGACAATATTGGATACAACGATGTGGCGCATTACAACGATCCGGCGACCGGCGTAACGTGGGACCAGGCTTCGGCGTATTGCACATTTGTCCATGGCGCATTGCCGACAGAGGCGCAATGGGAAAAGACAGCGCGCGGCCCGAACGGCTTGATTTATCCGTGGGGCAATGGTGATCCGACGTGCGATTATCTGAACTTCGATAATTGTGTCGGCAAGACGACCAATGTGACAACATATCCACAAGGACAAAGTTATTATCATGCGTTGGATATGGAAGGCAATACGTTCGAGTGGGTAGCCGATTGGTACAACGCGTTGTATTACAAGACTGGGCCATCGCAAGATCCGTTGGGACCTGATAGCAGCGCGCTTGGACGTTCGGTCCGTTCTTCCAGTTATAAAACGACAAACACGGATCGGATTCCAGCTTCGACGCGGTCATACGAGGACCCAAAGAGTCACAGCCGCGATCTGGGATTCCGCTGCGTCGTTTTAGATCCGACTTATTTTGCGCCGCTATGTCAATCCATCGGCGTATACGGAACCGGTCCAATCGGAAGTTCCAGTTCTACGCCGCTTAATGCAGATTGCCCGAAAGTTGGAATTGGTTTGACGCCGATGTGCAAAGCAGGCGTCGTGCGCGTCACGTTCACGGACAGCCTTTCTCCTGATCCCAATGCGACAGTCAGTGGAGTCGGTTCCTGTTCACTGGTCACCGGCACACCTGGAAGTTTTCCGCAAGTTTATGATTGTTCTTCCTCAACGACCGCAACGATCAGTTCAAAATGCACATATACGGGCGGGACCACTCAATGCGGACCTCACTATACTTTGGATACAAGCACCGGCACGTGCGTATGGGATGGCTCAGGAACGCAAGGCAATCAATGTTTGCCTGGATATAACTATGATCCAGCGAACCAGTGTTGTTCAGTCCAGCCTGCGAATGAACTTTCGTTTTGCCCTGTGGGAACAGTTTTAGGGCACGATTCGCATGGCAACCCAGTTTGTGTACAAAACGGGCAGGCGAGTCAAGACCCGAGTCACAGCGAACCGGTTCTGCCCCCGAACCCGGCAACCTGTGTGGGACAGCCAGGCGGCACTCAGCCTCCAGTATGTACACTTACCACGGCGTCGTGCTACAACAGCCCTGCTTGTCGTTATGGTGGGACATTTGATCCAAAGTCCTGTAGTTGTGTGTGTAATCAACCACCGCCTGTACCATAAGTAAAATGTCCCCGCACAAAGCGGGGACATTTTTTATATTGCCAAGTGAATCATGCCTTTTCCAGTGCATATTCGATATCTTTTAGCAAATCATTTTTGTTTTCGATGCCAACTGAAAGTCGGACGAGTCCCGGGTCAACCGCGATCTGTGAACCAGCCGTGGACAAATGCGTCATCGCCGCGGGGACCTCGATCAACGATTCGACACCGCCCAACGATTCGGCCAGCGTAAATATTTTTGTCGCGCCGGCAACTCCAATCGCCGCGTCACGGCCATCTTTCATAGTGAATGAAATCATTCCGCCGCCGTTACGCATTTGTTTTTTAGCAACTGATAATTGCGGATGGCCGCGGTGGAACGGGTACATGACCTGGCTCACTTTGGAATGACCCGCTAAAAAGTCCGCGAGCGAGGCGGCGTTGTCAGCGTGACGATCCATTCGCAGCGGAAGCGTCTTGATGCCGCGCAAAATGAGGAAGCAGTCCATCGGCCCCGGTACCGCGCCGACCGCGTTTTGCAGAAAAGCCAGCTTATCGAAAATATTCTTGTCTTTCACAATGACCGCGCCGCCGACTACATCGGAATGCCCGCCCAAATATTTTGTCGTGGAATGGACAACGATGTCCGCGCCAAGCTGGAGTGGGTTTTGCAGGTATGGCGTTGCGAATGTGTTATCAACGACAAGTAACGGATGATTGGAATGAGCATGGACGATTTCAGCCACGGCTTGAATATCTGTTACCGACAACAATGGATTGGTTGGCGTCTCGAGCCAGACCAGACGAGTTTGCGGCGTGAGCGAATCAGCGACGACCTCCGGGTCGGTCGTGTCAACAAAATCAAAGCTCAAGCCATAGCGGCGTAAAACTTTATCGAACAAACGGAATGTGCCACCGTAAACATCATTGCCTGCCAGCACGTGCGCGCCGCTGTCAACTAAACGCAACACTGTATCGGTGGCAGCCATGCCTGATGAAAACGCGAGTCCGTATTCTCCGCCTTCGAGCGCTGCCAGACAATTTTCCAGTGCAAGCCGTGTTGGATTCTTCGTGCGCGAATATTCGTATCCCTGACGCGGCTTTCCGACTTCATCCTGCGCGAATGTCGAAGTTTGATAAATGGGAGTCATCACCGCGCCGTTATTCGGATCAGGTTCTTGTCCTGCATGAATAGCAAGTGTTTCAAATTCCATCGCTTCTCCTTATTATGAGAATGATGGCAGTATAGCCTTGCCAATTCATTCGCGCAAGGCAGTTAATCGCGTTCATCTGTATTTACAGAAAGAATTGAACTTTACTTGCGGATTTATGATTATGTATAAAAGGGAATTCATAAGATGCAATTCGAGTACGATGTCGCTAAAAACGCGAACAGCAAAGATTAGCGAAAATCCATGAAGATTTGCAGATGAAGCTATTCTTGTTTGGTCATTGGAACAGCTTTATCACTTTTTACGATGCGGTTCCGACCCTGATTTTTTGCTTGATAAAGCAGCGAATCAACACGCTTGAGAATCGTCTCCGGCGAATCTTCCCACGACCAGGACGTTAATCCCGCACTGAACGAAATACAAGTTTGTATATCCCCAAAAGGTTTGTCATTGACTTTAATCCTCAGTCGTTCCATAACGCGGAAAGCGCGGTTCATGTCCGTTTGTGGAAGGATGATCATGAACTCATCTCCGCCGAAACGTGCAGCCACATCGCTTGCGCGCAAGTTACTATGTAGAACATCCGCGACGTATCGCAGTACATCGTCACCAACATGATGGCCGAAACTGTCATTGATTTGCTTGAAGTCATCTATATCGAATAATCCAAGCGAGAGGGGAAGGATATATCTTTGAGAGCGTTTGAACTCATGTTCCAAAAGCCGATTGATGTAACGGCGATTGTAAAGGTTGGTCAAATCATCTGTAATCGCTTGAAGTTCCATTTCATGGCTTTTGGCTTCCAAAGCTGCCTCGGCCAGCTTGCGTCTCGTGATCTCGTGCAATACCGTCAGGTATCCTTCATTGTTTCCGCGTGGATTCGTGATGGGCGTGACGCGAACGTCAAAATAGCGATCAGGTTTCCCGTTCAATGTGACCTCGAATGGCGTATCAGGCTTTTGGGTCAGGACGGAAGCGAGCGACGGCCATTCTTTGAATGTCTCCGATACATCTTTTCCGATTGGCAGTTCCACATGTTTCAATAAATGTGCGGTTGCTGGATTTATTTCCACCACGCGATTTTGTGGATCGGTTACGATGACGCCATCCTGCATGGAATGGAGCAAAACATTATGAGCAATGGGGATCAAGTCCAGAAAGCGGGCCGAATAAATCCCCCACGTGATGAAGACCGCTGTAAACGCAAAAGAGATTGGCGTTGTATCTAATCCGGGGATTGGATTGAACTCAAAAACGTACATGCTGCTGCCAATCCACGGAAAGATCATGCTAAATAAAATTGCGCCGCTCTGTCTCCTGTACAGATGGCTGGATTGCTGATATTCCTGGATCAATACATACGCTGCTGCTGCGGCGTATAAATATGTATAAGACACATAAATCCAATAAGCCGCTCCGTGTTGGTAAATATATAAGTTCTGTCCTGCAATGGGACTCGGTGTGAATCCCGACCAGATCAGATGGTGAAGTTCATTGGTGACTGCAAGTAAAAAAATAGCGGCAGGCGCAATCCATAGTATTGCCAGATTTCTTCGCGTGAGCCATTGGCCGCGATGAGCAAATGTAATGGAGAATACCAATAAAAGTGGAGTGGTATTTGTGGCTCCGAGATATTCGACCTTCGACCAGAAGATCTTCAAGGGCAGGATGCCTGCGGCGGCTTCCATGGCGGCGGCGAATGACCAAACCAATATGGCGCATAAGAGCCAGAAGAGTTCGTATCCACCGGGTGTTTGCCGGCGACTCCATACAAGCCATGCAGTCAATGCAACGATCCCCGCTGTGATGAATAGTGCTAAAGCTGGTGCTGTAAGCTGCCAGGACACAAGATAAGACCTTTTATTAGCAGTGGATCAACTGAGGATTTTTCTGGCAAATTTTCTGACCTGAACGCCAAGCCAATTCTTTTATCACGCTGCTTCGCTAATTTTAGTTTTCATAAAATGGAATACGGTATCATTGTCATATTAAAAATACTTGCATGATCGCAAATCAAAGGATATGGAATGAACATGGAAAGTGAAAATAAAACCCTGTTAGCTGTTTTGGCTCACCCTGATGACGAGTCGTTCGGATTGGGCGGCACGCTGGCGCTCTACGCCAAAAAAGGATACGACGTTTATCTGGTCTGCGCCACGCGCGGCGAGGTCGGAACGGTTGACCCTGAATTCATGAAAGGCTTCAATTCGATTGCTGAACTACGCGAGTCGGAGTTGCGCTGTGCGGCACAACATCTCGGACTTAAAAATGTTTTCTTCCTCGATTATCGCGATTCGGGGATGCCGGGCACGGAAGAAAACAAACATCCCAATGCACAGATCAATCATCCGGTGGATGAAGTTGCCGGACGCGTTGTGAAATACATCCGCGAACTCACGCCGGATATTGTTTTGACGTTCGATCCGATTGGCGGATACAGACATCCGGATCACATTCATATTCATCAAGCGACGGTGATGGCTTTTGAAAAAGCCGATGACGCTTCATTTCACTCCGAAAGTGGGTTGCCGTTCAAACCGCATGCGCTTTACTTCCAGATTTTTCCCCACCAATTTCTGCGGATCGTGACGCGTCTCATGCCGCTCTTTGGCGCGGACCCGCACAAGTTCGGACGTAATAAAGATATTGACCTTGCGGCTTTGGTCGAGTTTGATTTTCCGGTGCATGTGAAGGTCAATATCGGGCCGGTGTCAAAAGTCAAGGCGGAAGCGGGTGCGTGTCACGCCTCCCAGGGCGGAGTCCAGATGCGACGCGGCGTCATGGGATTTGTCACGCACTTGATGGGCGAACACGAAGACTACATGCGCGCTTATCCGCCGGTCAATGGAAATCATCGCGTGACAAAAGATTTGTTCGATGGCATTTAAATTTCCTTGTCAATTTAGAATATTTGTTCTATAATTTAGCTGCCTTTTGTAGCTCAGAATAGGAGAAAAACATGACCAAGCGAAATGTAGTCCACATTGAAATTCCAACGCGTAATCACGAAGAGACCATCAAGTTTTATGAAGGACTTTTCGGGTGGAAGATGGAGCGCTTCCCGGATATGCACTACACCACATGGGAATCGTCCGAATCCCGCGGTGGATTCACCGAGGATTATCCGGTCGGTGAAGTATTGATCCACATTAACAGCGATGATATCGAAGCGGATTTGAAGAAAGCTAAATCGCTGGGCGCGACCATCGTGCGTGAGAAAACTGAAATCCCAGGCGTTGGCTGGTGGGGCGTTTTCAAAGATCCGACGGGAAATAAGATTGCGCTTTTCACAGCCTTGCGACGTTGAGAGCCAGAAGAAGCCGGGACAAAAACAAATGCGACTGATTTTCCAGTCGCATTTGTTTTACTTTTTCTTCTTTCCAAAATTCAATTCAAACGGCGGACGGCGATTCAGCCACATCAAGTACGCGCCGCTTTCGTGGACGGCCAGCATGGTCACGGAACCGGTATCGCATCCAAGCCGCTGAAAATGATCGAGTGGGAGTCCGAGATAATGCGCCACTGCCAATTTGATCGGGTCGGAATGAAAGACGCAGGCGATGATATCGCGCGGCTTGTATGCTGCATAAATTTTATCCAGCGCGGCAACGATCCGCGTTTGGCATTCATAAAACGTTTCGCCTTCAGGAAATTGCGCGCGCGACGGCGCATTTTGAATGACTTTCCATTGCTTGTTCAAATTCAAAGCTTTGAGCGAACGCCCCTGCCATTTGCCGACGTTGGTTTCCATCAGACCCGGCTCTTGAATCACATTGAGTCCGCGCGCCGCGGCAATCGGTGCGGCGGTCTCCATAGCGCGTTCCAACGGACTTGAATAGATTGCCTTGAATGGAACTTCTTTGAGCGAGTCGGCTAATGCCTGGGCCTGCTTCTGACCGCGTTCGTTCAAATGGACATTCGGCAATTGCCCAGCTAATTTGCCTTTCTTGGTGTAATCGTTTTCACCGTGACGGATGAGCAATAATAATGGCATTGTTATTTTATTTTCCGTTTCATCTCTTGAATTTTCTCTTCTGTCAAATCAGGAATATTCTCAACCTTTGTAATTCCCAATGCTTTGCGTTGGGCTTCACGCCACATTTCCAATCGCGCGGCGACTTGTGTTTCGTAACCTTCGCCGGAAGGTTTATAAAAATATGTTCCGAGTAATCGCTTTGGCAAATATTGTTGTGGGGTAAAATGCCCCTCAAATTCGTGCGGATAAACGTAATCCTTGCCGTGCCCCATCGCGGCGGCATCGCGATTGCCATCCATCAAATGACGTGGGACGGAAACTTGTCCTTCCTCTTCCAGTTTTTGCATGGCCTTGAAATACGACCCCGCGCTGTTCGACTTTGGCGCAGTGGCAAGATACAACGTCGCTTCAACGATGGGATATACGCCTTCGGGCAGCCCAATAAAATCAAAAGCTTGCGCGGCGGAGGATGCCACGACGATTCCCATCGGGTCGGCCAAACCAATATCTTCGCCAGCCAAAATAATCAATCGTCGCAGAATGAAACGTGGATCTTCACCCGCGTACAACATTTTCGCCAGCCAATATAGTGCCGCGTCAGGGTCGGAGCCGCGAACGGATTTTATGAATGCGGAAATCGTGTCGTAGTGTGCGTCGCCGTCTTTGTCGTACAACACGGCTCGGCGTTGGATCGACTCTTGTGCGACATCCAGCGTGATGCGTATCGCGCCATCAGCGTCCGGAGACGTTGACTCCACCGCGAGTTCAATCGCGTTTAACGCATTGCGCGCGTCGCCGCTGGCAACTTCGATTAAATGGGTGCGCGCCTCCAGGTCGAGAAGGACGCGCTTGTTTCCGTAGCCGCGTTCTTTATCCGCCAGCGCGCGGTCAATCAAAACTCCCGTCTCTTCCTGATTTAAATTTCGCAATTGGAAAACGCGCGAGCGCGAGATCAATGCGCTGATGACTTCAAAAAATGGATTCTCTGTCGTCGCACCGATGAAAGTCACAGTTCCATTCTCAACATGGGGCAGAAGTGCGTCCTGCTGTGCCTTGTTCCAGCGATGGACTTCGTCCACGAAAAGAATCGTGCGCTCGTT
>JAJYOO010000221.1 GCA_021796155.1 Chloroflexota bacterium | reverse complement strand
TCGTACGCGCGTCCGTATTGGCGTGGAATCAGCGGGATGCTGGTATTGATCCTGCTCAGCACAGGCGTGAGCTTGATTTCGCCTTTGATCTTCCGCACCATGATTGATCAAGTCCTCCCGCAAAAGGACTTGCATAAACTGATTCTGCTGGCGCTGACACTGTTGTTCCTGCCCATCCTCAACGGTGGGCTTGCCGTTGCTCAAAGACGATTGAACTCCGCAGTCGGCGAAGGCGTGACCTTTGACTTGCGCGTGGCGTTGTTCTCCCGCTTGCAGCGCATGAGTTTGCGATTCTTCACCAACACCAAAGTCGGCGAACTGATGAGCCGTCTCAACAACGATGTGGTCGGCGCGCAGAATGCCATCAGCAACACGATTGTCAACATCATCACCAACATCATCGAGACAATTGCTTTGCTGGCGGTCATGTTAAGCCTCGAATGGCGGTTGACCATAGTCAGCGTGTTGATCCTGCCGTTGTTCATCGTCGCCGCCCAACGATTGGGAACTGTCTTGCGCGATGCGGCCCGGCGGTCCATGGAATTGAATGCCGAGATGAACGCGCACATGAACGAGACGCTCAACATTGGCGGTGCGCTACTGGTCAAACTGTTTGGGCGTGCTAAAGATGAAAACAACCGCTTCAGCGAACGCGCCTCCAAAGTGCGCGACATTGGCGTGCAACGCGCGGTGATCGGCTCGACTTTCTTTATGATTCTCGGCCTCGTCAGCGCAGTGGGTACGGCACTCGTCTACGGCTTGGGCGGGTATTATGTCATTCAGGGTTCGTTCACGGTCGGCACCATTGTCGCTTTCGGTTCATATCTCGGCCAGCTTTATGGCACGCTTCAAGGGCTTGCATCCGCGCCTGTTGACTTTTCCACTTCGATGGTTTCGTTCGAGCGCGTCTTCGAATTGCTCGACCTGCCGCGTGACATCATTGAGAAAAAAGATGCTGTTGAATTGCGGGATGTCAAAGGCGATCTGCAATTTGAAAATGTGATGTTCAATTATGATATTGATGAAAGCAAATTGTTGAAGGACGTCAAACGTTACGGGCGCATGGAAGACGTCGGCGGCGTTCTTTCCTTGACGAAAAGCGGCGACGGCAAAAATGGCCGATCAAACGGCGACGCGGACGAGGCGGAGTCGGAGACGCATTCATCCCCTACGGAGACGATATCCCAGGCGCGCGACGTCGCGTTGGAAGATATTTCCTTCCACGCCAAACCCGGCCAACTCGTCGCGCTGGTCGGACCTTCCGGCGCGGGCAAAACCACGATGACGTATCTCATCCCGCGGCTTTATGATCCAACGAGCGGAGTCATCCGCATTGATGGACATGATTTGAAAGATGTGACGCTCGACTCGCTTTCGTCCGCCATCGGCATGGTGACGCAGGAAAATTATTTATTCCACGACACGATCCGAACAAATTTAACGTATGCAAAAATGGATGCAACGCAAGCTGAGATCGAAGCCGCGGCGAAGGCGGCCAACATTCATCAGTTCATCGTAGACTTGCCCGACCGTTACGACACAATTGTCGGCGAGCGCGGCTACCGTTTGAGCGGCGGAGAGAAACAGCGCATTGCCTTGGCGCGTGTGATTTTGAAAGACCCGAAGATTTTGGTGCTCGATGAAGCCACAAGTCATCTCGACAGTGAATCCGAAGCGCTGATTCAAGACGCCTTGAAGCGCGTCATGGCCGGACGAACTTCAATTGTCATTGCCCACCGCTTATCAACAATTCTTGCGGCAGATATGATTTTGGTAATGGATCGAGGCAGAATCGTCGAACGCGGCACGCATGACGAATTGCTGATTCAAAATGGGTTATATGCCCAACTTTATGAAACGCAGTTCAAGAGGGAAAAAGTTTGAGTTGCGCTCACTATACAAATTCTTTTACAACCCTATAAAATTTTTCCGGTTCCTCGACCAACGCGAAGTGGCCCGAGTCTTCAAAAATTTCCAGCCGCGCATTGGGAATGTGCTTGACCATTTCTTCCGCCATCGCAACATTCGTGATGAAATCATGACGGCCAACCATGACTAATGTCGGTACGGTGATCTTCGTTAATTGCGGGCGCAAATCCATCGTCGGGGCTTCTTTATCGTTGAAGACCTTGAGCGAATCGATTCGAATCGGCAGGTCTTTGATTCGTTGGTTATAAGCTTCGGCGCGAGCGTCGAACTTTTTGAAATAGAATTTCATCTCGTCCGCCCACAGGCGCGTCATATCATCACCGGTTCTGTATTCACCCGCCCATTCCGCTTTTAGCGCCGTGAGCGATTTTTCGAACCACGGTTCATTCTTGAATTCCTGCACCGCAGCCTCGACATCGCTCAGAAACTCACCAAAGTGCGCCGATGTATCGAGCAGGATCAACTTCAATAACGAATCCGGATACGTGAACGCGAATTGCTGTGCGACCATTCCGCCATGCGACCACCCCATCACAATGGGTCTTTCCAATCCAAGATGGACTCGCAAAGCTTCCACATCCGCCGCATAATCCGGGAGCAGATATGCATCATTTGGCGCATCCCCGGAAAGCCCCGAGCCGCGCGGATGAATCGTAATGATGGTAACGAAGTCATCTATTTTTGCGAAATCGTCCCAGCAACGCGCGTCGAAACCGGGACCGCCGGAATGAGCGATCATCACCGGACCTGATCCGCGCACCGCATAATGAATCCGAACTCCATTCAGAACCGCATCGTACTCGCCGGAGACAAATTGGGACATGACTTTCTCCTAACGACCAGCGTTTTGTTCCCACAATTGTCGCGTGATCTGGATATGTCCGAGATGAAGCGTCATGTGTTCGAGCGCATGAAGCAACGCATCCGCTACAGTAGTTTTGCTGCCGTCTCTGGGCACCACGCGCGGCGCTTCCAAATCTTGAAGAGTAAACTTTGCCAACGCTTTGCGCGCATAAGCCAGATTGTCGTCGAGCCGTTTTTTCAAGACATCCGCCCCCACATCATGGACCTTGAATTCGGCATCCCGGTCACGGTCCGATGGGTCCTGCGCGGCAATATCACCGATCCAATATCGTTCCGCACCGGTAAGGTGAAAGATCAAAACGCTCATCGAATTTGTATCTGGAGCAGGCATCCAATCAAGCGCTGCAGAGGGCAGTCCTTCCACCGCTTTGTATATTTCTTCGTGACGGATCTGCATTCGTTTGAGGTACTCTTCAAAGAATGTTGGCATGGCATTTTCTCCTTTCGAATCGTCTTCAAACAAAATTCATTATAGCATCGCGGCCAGAAAGCTCAACCGAACAACAAAATAAAGGTCGGGGCATGTCAACAAAATAACATGCCCCGACCTTTTTACACAGGCTGGCACAACGAAGAAAAATTTATTTTCGTGAGAACAACACAAATCCAACCGCCGCGGCGACAATGCCAGCCACCACGCCGATAATCTGGTCATACCCAAAACTGGCGCTGGCACCCAACCCGATCTTATCGGCAATCAATGACACGACGAACAAAATCACGCCGCCTGCCAATAGCAGGATTCCAGTAAGTTTACGATTATCCGAGGCCAGATAGAAACCCGCGGCAACGACAAAGCCGCCGGCGACACTACCCAGACTCTGCCAATAACCGAAGACCGGCGCACCCCCGATTCCGAGGCGATCCGCCATCAGCGAAACAAACATCAACACAACGCCTACCACAAGCAGGACAATACCGATCACTTTCTTGTTTCCCATGATGCATCTCCTTTTCGATCTTGGATTTATTATTTGCAGTATTATAACTTGAGTTTAGAGTTCGAAGCACATTAACAAAAATGGAACTAGCTGATAAAGTTTTTATGTGAAGAAAAAATCTCTCAGCGAGTTCCGAAAAGCAGTATACCAAAGTCTGAAAAGGCGAGCGGATGTTTTGTTCGACCTGATCGACGCCCTGACGGTTGCCGGTCAGGTAAGTTCACCGGTGGCCTTGAATGAGCAGAAGCCATTTCGGCGAAAGTTTTGCAGCGTGTACGATGGACTGGAAAACGGTGAAATGGATATGGATGAACTTCTGTCCCTCTTGCCAGCTTGTATGCCTGAAGGTAGCGAAACCATAGCTGGATACAAAGTGTATGCGGTGGATGCGACAGCCACTGAACACGAGCAAGCAGAAACCATGCCAGATCGAAGTGTGTTGAAGTCGAGCAAGAATGAACCGATGAGCTATGGTCACAAGTACTCATGGCTGGTACGTCTGATCAACTTCGGCATGTCTTGGGCAGCACCAGTGGACATTGAAAGGATCGATACAGAGGCGACGGACACCAAGGTGGCAGCAGTCCAAGTTCAGGCATTGAACAGGCGTGATCCGGAAGAAAAAGTGGTTGTGGCAGACAGTCGCTACGAAGAGCATCGCTTTGTAGGCATTTTCGAGCATTGGAAGCATACTTTTGGACTGATCCGACTGCATAGCAACCGGGTCTTGTACGAAGAACCTCAACAGAAACCAAAGGGTAGTCGTGGAGCGCCTCGCAAGCATGGGAAATCCTTCAAGTTGAATGGTCGTCATCGTGTCGAAGATCAAAGTGAGACCTTTCAACTTGGGTCACAAACCGTGCGGGTGTGTGCCTGGCACAAACTGCACTTCAAGAAACTGGCCACTGTGATCGGCACCTTGGTACAAGTAGAATTTCTCAAAGAAGATGGAACTCCACGCTACAAACGACCCATGTGGTTATTCTGGACAGGTCCGCACAATATTGCACTTTCAGATCTATCTCGTATGTATCTTTGGCGTTTCGCTATTGAGCACATGTTCCGTTTCCTGAAGCAACATATGGGGCTCAACAGCAACCGCTCTCCGAATTTGGTGAGTGCCCAACAATGGATGTGGTGGTGTGCTTTGGCATATTGGCAGCTGCTTCTGATGCGCGATGCGGTGCAAGAAGATTATCCGGCTTGGTATCCGCGTAGCAGACAACAACGCACCAGGCTGACACCTTATCAAGTGCAACGCTCCGCTCTGGCATTTTTGTTAGTGTTGGTACACCAGCCGCCAAGCCCAGACCTGCCGGAAAAGGCACAGGCAGACA
>JAJYOO010000220.1 GCA_021796155.1 Chloroflexota bacterium | reverse complement strand
TGAGTGGTCATAAAGAAAACAAGCCTTGAACAGTTTACCGGACGGAGTAGCTCGCTATAAGTTAGAAGGCGTGCTTGCGTGGGATGAAATCGAAATCAATCAAAGTCACGTTGACGAATTGCTTCCTGCATTGTCCGTCATAAATAGTTTTCAATGGGTCCGAACGTTGATCGCTTGTCTTCGAGAAATTGTTGCAGAACCGGTTTTGTATTTGATGGTGAAAATGCGCGAATGAAGAAAAAACTTATCTTTACGGTTGGTAACGAAATGATGGGCGACGATGCGGCCGGACCGATGCTGGCCCGGATAATCGAGCGTTCACCGTTGGATGATTGGGATGTGCTCGACGGCGGCAACGCGCCAGAGAATTGCATATTCAAAATTCGCGAAATGTCGCCCGAACGAGTTGTTATCGTTGATGCCGCGGATATGAATCTTTCAAGCGGCAATATCCGATTGATTGATAAGGAACAGGTCGGCAGTGTTTTCTTTATGACCACTCATTCGCTGCCGCTGTCCTATTTGATGGAATCAATACAAGAATTCGTGCCATCCGTTGCTTTAATCGGCATTCAGCCTGAGATTGTAGCTTTTGGCTATCCGGTTTCGTTTCAAGTTAAACGGGCAGTTGAGTGCATCTATGCCTGGTTAAAACGCAGTGGCGAGATCGGTGATTCAGCGGTAAAGAATTTAGAAGCGATCGCAAGTGTAGAGCTGGAGCAAAAAGGATAAGCAAATGAAAGCAATTATCCTGCTCAAGGTCGCTCCCGGTAAAACGGGTGAAGTCTATAACGCTTTGAAACAATTGAAAGTGATATTGGAATCTTGCATACCGTTTGGACGATTTGACGCGGCGATTGTCGTTCAAGCCGGAAGTTTGGAAGAGATTTGGGGGATCATAATTTCTCAAGTTAATCCCATCGCAGGCGTCATTGGAACATTTCCCTGTTTGATCGAAGCTGATAAGTCGTTGGAAAATCCGCCAGAACATGTGAAAGAATTCATAGCTATTGGCGGTTAATCGTAGCGGAGAAAATGTCATGTCTAAAATTACGTCTCTGGATGAATTATCCAAACTAAAAGAAAAACTTTTGACACAACGGAATCAAAATCATAGCGTCGTTGTAGCCGTCAGCATGGGGACTTGCGGAATTGCTGCGGGCGCGCTGGATGTGTTGTGTATACTCAACGATGAAATCAATTCACATCACTTGAAGAACATTATTGTTGTCCAAACTGGTTGCATCGGCTTGTGCGGTCACGAACCGATTCTTGAAGTAATTATGGGTGATGCGCCAAGAATAACGTACGGCAAAGTAACCCCCGATGTAGTCAAGCGAATCGTACAGGAACATATTCTTAATGGCAATGCTGTAGAGGAATTCGTCATTGACGCAACTCCATTTCCGACGATTTAGGTTGCAGGAGGAATTATGGAACAGGAAATAAAAGAATTGGATCTTGTTGACCTGGTAGAAAAAGTAGTCAAAAAACATGGCGCAACGCGAGATGCCATCATCCCGATCTTGAGCGAGATCAATCAAGTGCTTGGTTACATTCCAGCCGCGGCTTTACCCGAAATCCGCAGACGTATTCAAATCCCGCAAGAGGGCGTGTTTCTAGCCGATAGCCATTTGTATTCGGTGGCAAGTTTTTATCAAATGTTTTCGCTACAACCGATTGGCAGGCATGTTGTCCGTTTTTGCGAAAGCGCGCCATGCCATGTGATGGGTGGACGTCAAGTTATTCAAGCTCTTCAAGATGAATTGAAATTGCAACCGGGAGAAACGAGCCAAGATATGAAATGGTCTCTGCTCATGACCAGTTGTCTTGGAGTATGCAGCGTCGGGCCGGTCTTTCTGGTTGACGATGATATTTTCGGCAATGTCACGCCTGAGCGTGTATCAGAAATCCTTAAACGGTATGCGTGACCGTGTCCGAAAAGAACACTGCTTGATTGCAGAGAGGTGAACGATGAAGGTAATCCGCTCGATGGTGCTTGTCTCGGTTGATGATGTCAGTCTAGCGCGTGGTGCACAGGACATATTCAGGGCGCTCCTGGATGAGATTGACGAATTTGGATTGTCCGACCAAGTCGCGGTGACCACGATCCGCGATGCCGGTGTTCGAACGGATACTCCGCTGGTGATTGTTTATCCCGACGCGGCTGTATACGGTTCGGTCACTGTGGCTGACGTGCATACGATTGTGGAGGAGCATTTATTCAAAGGCAACATTGTTCCTTCTTTGCTGGCGATGATGCATGAACTCGCGCCCGAGATCGGCTGGATGCGCGGACGCCGCGGCGCGTTGCCGGTTCAAAAGCGAATCGTTTTGGAGCGCGCCGGAGTTATCAATCCCGAAAGTATCGAGGATTACATTTTGCATGATGGTTTTCAGACGCTTAGAAAGGCGCTAACGCAAATGACCTCCGCCGAAGTTATCGCGGAAGTGGATAAGTCCGGTTTGCAAGGACGCGGCGGTGCAGGCTTCCCAACCGGACAAAAGTGGAGATTTGTAGCCAGCACTCCGGGCGATACCAAATACATAATCTGCAATGCGGATGAAAGCGAACCCGGCACTTTCAAAGATCGGTTAATTCTGGAAGGCGATCCGTTCAGCATTATCGAAGCCATGACGATTGCTGGTTATGCCGTCAACGCGCATGAAGGATACATTTATATCCGCGGGGAATATCTGTTGGCTTATCGTCGGATCGAAAATGCAATTCGACAAGCAGAAGAATATGGCTTTTTAGGCGATCATATTTTCGGAACGTATTTTAGTTTTCATATTCATCCTCATGCCGGTGCGGGTGCTTACATCTGCGGCGAGGAAACTGCGCTGATCGAATCATTGGAGGGCAAGCGCGGTATGCCGCGTGCGCGTCCGCCATATCCAACGACTTATGGCTTGTTTGGAAAACCAACGGTCGTAAATAATGTGGAGACGCTGGCAAACATATTGCCAATCGTCCACAATGGCGCGGCCTGGTATCGCGATATTGGTTCCCCGACGAGCACCGGGACAAAAGTTTACACAATACTTGGCAATGTCAATTTCACTGGCGCAATCGAAGTCCCAATGGGAATCACTTTGCGTGAAGTGATTGATATTTATGGCAAGGGAATGAAGAATGGCAAGAAACTCAAACTGGTTCAAACGGGCGGCTCTAGCGGGACGATTGCCCCGGCCAGTTTGCAGGATGTGCCTTTGGATTTCGGTTCATTTCGCAACGCGGGCGTGAGTCTCGGTTCGGGCGCCTTGCTTGTGTGCGACGAGGACACTTGCGTTGTTGATCTTGCAAAAGTGATCCTTCGCTTCTTTCGCAATGAAAGCTGCGGCAAGTGTACGCCGTGTCGCATCGGGACTTTGCAGTTGTACGAGATCGTGAATCGAATCTCTGAAGGGGATGCTTCTCTCGTTGACTTGGATCTGTTAATGAAGATTTCCGAGGCAATGTCCGAAGTTTCCAATTGCGGCCTCGGCCAGACCGCGCCCACAGCTTTACGCGACATCATGAAATATTTCCGGGAAGAGATCGAAGCGCATATCGTTGATCGTGTATGCCCGGTCGGCGTTTGTCCAATTTCCAATCGCGTTCCTGAATCAATACCGATTTCATAGTTGCATTCGATAGCAATCAGGAGAAACAGATGATCAGTTTAACGATCAATGGTCAGACTCTCGAAGTCCCGGAAAACACAACGGTTCTCAAAGCCGCGGAGCAGGCTGGCATCGTCATCCCAACTTTATGCCATCACAAAGACCTAACACCTTACGGTGGTTGCCGATTGTGTTCCGTGGATATTCAAGGAATGCGATTGCCAGCGACTGCCTGCACAATGCTTGTTTCTCCAGGGATGGTTGTGCAAACAGAAAGCCCCGCGCTGACTCGCTATCGCCGCACCGTTCTGGAATTATTGCTGGCTCGGTTTTATGATGCCGGTTACACTCGCGATGGCTCCGTCAAACCTGAACTTGATACTCAGTTTGCTCACTGGGTACGTTACTATGGCATTGATATGAAAAGTGCGATGGCAAAGGAGCCGTTCCGTCAGATTGACAGCGATCCAAATCCATTTATCTGGGTGGATAAGAATAAGTGCATCATGTGCACGCGTTGTGTGCGTGCTTGTGCGGAAGTGCAAGGACGTTTTGTCTGGACACAGGCCTATCGCGGTTATGATCTTCGCATCGTTGCCGGGGCGGATACAACCATGCTTCAAGCCCGCTGCGAATCATGCGGCGCTTGTGTAGCGCATTGTCCAACTGGCGCGTTGGACAATCGCATGTCCATCAAACTTGGACGTCCAGATCGAACAGTGGCAACGATATGTCCGTATTGTGGCGTGGGCTGTCAGCTTTATCTAAACGTCAAAGATGATGTTCCCGGCGGACGCGTGATTTCGGTTTCGTCGAACGCAAAAGCTCCAGTCAACGGCGACCATCTTTGCGTCAAAGGACGATACGGCTATGAATTTATCCATTCATCAGATCGACTCAAACAACCTCGCGTCCGTAAATATTTGTTGGATGGCGCAACGCGTCCTTCGAAGCGCGGTCCGTGGGTGGATGTGGATTGGGATACAGCATTGGATATCGTTGCTAAAGGTTTAATCGCGGCCCGTGATAAATACGGCTCCGATGCCATTGGCCTTTTGACTTCTGCCAAAGTCCTTAATGAAGAAAATTATCTGATGAACAAATTTGCTCGTCAGGTCATCGGCACTAATAACATTGATTCAAGCGCACATCTGAGCCGAAGTAGCACGGTTGATGGATTGGACGAATCTCTTGGATTGGCTGCCATGTCAAATTCCATGGATGACGTTGCAGGCCACGCACAATCAATCTTGATTATTGGATCGGACATCACGGAGAATCACCCTGTCTTTGGGACAAAGATTCGGCAGGCGGTTCTCCGTCGGCATGTCAAGCTGATCGTTGCAAGTTCCATCTTTTTCAACATCGAAGAGTATGCAGCGTTATCTCTTCGCTACAAACGCGGCTCAGAAATTGCCTTGCTGAACGGCTTGATGCGGATCGTTCTTGAAAAAGAATGGCAGGATTCGAGA